>NZ_JBFXGG010000027.1:0-40028 GCF_050178255.1 Desulfococcus sp.
GCCGAACTCACACCCCACAACCACGAAAATCCTGTCCACACAGTCCAACAGCTGCCGGCCGAGTCTCACCGTCTCCTCCCCGGAAGCCGCGGGTTTGTGTGTGGATCGGGAGGGTTTGACGGCAAAGGTGGAAGGGACCTTCGTGACGACCCTGTCCTTGCAGATGGGGCAGGAAACCAGTGCCTCTTCCATCTGTTTTTCATACGACAGGCTGTCCTTGAACCATCCTTCGAAAAGATGCCCCCGGGAACATTGCAAATCATATACGATCATCTGTGATTACCTCTTGTTACACGATTGTACCTGATAATGGTTCAATTACCATAACGGTTGATATTTTCAAAGAGTTTATTGACGGCGTCTTTTTTTTTGGCGTATGTATAAGCCCTTTAAAACGCCTTCTCCGGCAGACGCCGGATTTTAACCGATAGACGTACTGGAGCTGGTTTGCGGATGAAAAAAATTCTAACGATCGGAATATGCCTTCTGGTGTTTTCAGCGGCCGCGCAAGCTGAGAAAATGTATGTCAACGACACGATCCGGATCACGATTCGAACCGGTCCGGGGATCAACTATAAGGTCATCGGCGAAGCGGAATCCGGGCAGGAGATGGACGTTCGGGGAAGCCGGGACGGCTGGAGTCGGGTCAGGCTTTCGGACGGCCGGGAAGGTTGGGTGATCTCCCGGTTTCTCATTCGGAACTCATCCAGGAATAAACAGCTCACAGCCCTTCAGGAGGCCCACGACACGCTTGCGGCCGAGGTGGATGCCTTGAAGCAGGAGAATGAGCGATTGAAGGAAGAGAACCAGCGGCTCGATCTTTTGTCGGGGGAGAGTCGCCGGACTTTGGAGGAAATAACCCATTCCTACGACGTTCTGAAAACGGAATCCAGGGATTTCCTGAAGGTCAAGGCGGCGTATGAAGCCGCCGCCGAGGGTTTGGAGGAGCAGAAGAGGATGACGGACCAGTTGAAGGCCAGGACGGAAGACCAGGAGTGGCAAAAAAATGCCGCTTTTTTTGTCGGCGGTGGTGTTCTGGTGCTGCTGGGATTTTTTGTCGGGGCGCTGAGCCGGGGCGACAGCCGGCGGCGATCGTCCCTCTTATAGGGGCCCGCTCGAGCTTCAGGAGTCAATGGCGTCGGGGTGATTTCATAAGCCCTCAAGCCGTTGCATCAGGACTCCGGTCTTCCGCCGCGATCCTTCAGTCGACATCATGAAAGGCGGCGGTTGAAACAGGGAACCATTCCGTTTCCGCGGGCGCCTGCCGGATGGACGCCGTGCGTTGACATCCGGGAATTTGGCATTAATTTAGATCAGTGTTCGGCAGGGGTTTTATTTTGCATTCAGACATCAATTACGAGGTCAGAAATCAGGATGTTCGATGACGACAAAACGGGATTACTATGAGATCCTGGGCGTAAGCCGGGATGCGCGTGACAGTGAGATCAAGAGCAAATATCGCAAACTCGCGATGAAGTTCCATCCGGACCGGAATCCGGACGATAAAGCCGCGGAAGAACAGTTCAAGGAGGCGGCGGAAGCCTACGAGGTGCTTCGGGATCCCCAGAAACGGAGCATATACGATCAATACGGTCATCAGGGCCTGGAAGGGCAGGGTTTTTCCGGGTTCGGCGGTTTTGATGATATCTTCTCCAGTTTTGGGGATATTTTCGAGGATTTTTTCGGGTTTGGATCGGGTCGGCGTTCGAGCGGCCGAGGCCGCCGGGGCAATGACCTTCGCTATGATATGAAGCTCTCCTTCATGGAGGCCGCTTTCGGCACGGAGACGCAGATCGATGTCGAAAAGCTGGCCAACTGCCCGAGTTGCGGGGGAAGCGGATGCGCATCGGGAACTTACCCCGAAGCCTGCCCCCACTGCGGCGGCTCCGGTCAGATCTCCCGCTCACAAGGTTTTTTTACGGTGCGGACGACGTGCCCTCATTGCCGGGGCAACGGCCGGATCATCACCCATCCCTGCGACAATTGCCAGGGCGGCGGCAAGGTTCGGGTCACCAAGAAGGTGTCCGTAAAGATACCCGCCGGGGTGGACAACGGTTCACGACTTCGGCTGAGCGGCGAGGGGGGGGCGGGGGAGAACGGCGGCCCGCCGGGTGACCTTTATGTCTTCATCCACGTCAGTCCCCACGAATTTTTCGAGCGGCACAACGCCGTCGACGTGGTCTGCCAGATCCCCATCTCCTTCATCCAGGCGGCTCTGGGCGACAAGGTCAGGGTGCCGACCCTCCAGGGAGAGAAGACATTGGTGATTCCCAAGGGAACCCAGCCGGGGGAGATATTCCGGTTTCACGGCGAGGGCATTCCTTCCCTGAAAAACGGCCGGCGAGGAGATCAGATCATCCAGGTGGATGTCAAGACGCCGACGAACCTGAGCCGGAAGCAGGAGGCCCTTTTGCGGGATTTTGCCAAACTCGAAGAGGGGAAATTTACCAACAAACTGAAAAATATCCTGAAGGGCAGCCAGGCTGGAGCGGCGAGATAACCGGGGGATATGGAGCAGCGCATGTTTGAGTTGAAGATTCTGACCCGTTTTGCCGCCGCCCACCAGCTCAGGATGGTGGGGCAGAAATGTGAAAATCTCCACGGACACAACTGGAAGGTCGAGGTCTGTGTCGGCGGCGAGCATCTGAACGAAGCGGGCGTTCTAATGGACTTCGGGGACGTCAAGCGCCATGTCGCCGACATCATCCGGGAAATCGATCATAAATTTCTCAATGAGCTGGAATTCTTTCAGCGCGTGGAACAACCCTCCTCCGAAAGAATCGCCGTCCACATCGCCCAGGAGCTGC
Organism: Desulfococcus sp.; assembly: GCF_050178255.1. Classification (NCBI taxonomy): domain Bacteria; kingdom Pseudomonadati; phylum Thermodesulfobacteriota; class Desulfobacteria; order Desulfobacterales; family Desulfococcaceae; genus Desulfococcus; species Desulfococcus sp. Next base: position 2,808 of record NZ_JBFXGG010000027.1, read on the forward strand.
AAAAGCGCCTCGATACGCCGGGCGTCAGGGTTACCCGGGTCAGCGCCTGGGAGTCCGATGACGCCTGCGCAACCTACATTCTTCCCTGAACGCCGTTCATCCGAACCCCCTGGTTCACCTGCAGGTTGAGCCGGGGGGCAGGTTTATTGGAGCCGCGTAATCAATCGCTTTGATTGGGGAAGCCAGTCCGGGCGAGCCGGAGGACGTATGTGGGGTCGGGCCTGGCAGGGCAGCGGTCAGGCGGTCCGCCATTGACGGACGAGTTCGTCCCGGGTGACGACGGCCGTAACCTCCGGAACGTGTTTCCGAATATTTTCCAGCCCGCCTTCCTGCCGGTCGACGAGAATGACGGCTTTCACGACGCATAGCCCTTCGCTTCGGGCCCGTTCGATGGCTTTGATGGTGGACCCCCCGGTGGTGGCGACGTCGTCAATGACGGCCACCCGCTCCCCTGGCGCCATATCTCCCTCGATCCATCGGATGATGCCGTGATCCTTTTGTTCCTTTCGAATGGAAAAAGCCTTGATGGGCTGTCCGTTCAGGCCGGATGCGAACGCCGTTGCAACGGCGATGGGGTCCGCCCCGAAGGTAAGCCCTCCGATGCCCGTCACGTTCGCGTCCTTGACGGCTTCGAAAACGAGGTGGCCGATCAGGAACATCCCACGAGGATCCATCGTTGTGGGCTTGCAGTTGACGTAGAAGCTGCTCATCCGCCCGGATACCAGTTTGAATATGGGTTCTTCACTGTATTTGAAGGATTTTCGACATAAGAGTTCAATCAGTTCGTGTTTCATCGGAAAGCATACCTTGATCGGCAAAAGGGATCGAATCCGACGGCAAGTCGGATCGATCGGTGAATAACATCTTGATTTTAGCGTCTTCATCAGATAAAAAAGCCTCCACTGTTGTGGAAGAAGCGTGATAATGGGATACAGTGGAGGCTTGGCGCGAGGAAAACTGGAAACAGCACTCCCCGGACATGTCAACCCCATACCAGTTAACATCGCAGGGGTCAATTCAAAAGCACCGGATCGGAGAGGATCCGCCTTGACGGCTTACGAATCGAAGAGTGCCATCATACAGATGTACCGCGTTACCAAGCGATACGGCGCCAAGAGTGCGCTTGTCGATATCTCCCTGGATATCGCCGACAATGAGTTCCTCTTTCTCAGCGGACCCAGCGGCGCCGGGAAAACCACCCTTCTGAAGCTGCTTTATCTTGGTGAAACGGCGTCGGAAGGTCAAATCATCGTGGACGGCCTGAACCTGTCTCGAATCTCCAGAAGGCGCGTGCCGTTCCTCCGCCGGAAATTCGGCATCATTTTCCAGGATTACAAGCTGATTCCCACCAAGAACGTCTACGACAACGTTGCTTTGGTCGTCGAAGCGGTCGGCGTGGAGCGCCGTTCCATCAAAAAGATGGTCAACAGCCTCCTCAGGACGGTGAAAATGGCGGACCGCAGCCGGGCTTTCCCCCCCAGCCTCTCCGGTGGAGAACAACAGCGGGTGGCCGTAGCCCGCGCCATTGCCGGAAATCCAAAAATCATCGTCGCCGACGAGCCGACCGGAAGTCTCGATGCCGACTCGGCACGGGTGATTCTGAATCTTCTCAAGCTCTATCATCGGCGGGGGGGGACGGTTATCATCGCGACCCACGACACGGAACTGATCCGAAACACGGGCGGCCGGGTGATTCTTCTCAACGACGGCTATCTCGAAGTGTCAACCGTCATTCCGAAGCAACAACTATGATCTATTTTGCGAAGAAAGTGATCAAGGATCTGAAGGGCAATCTCTTTCTCAATGCCGTTACCCTGACGAGCATTGCCTTGTCCGTTCTGATCTTCAGCGCCTTCAACCTCTTTTTTCTCAATGCCGGCGCTCTGGTGAACCGATGGGTCGAGGATACCCGGATTCTGGTTTACCTGAAGAAGGACTTGCCGGCGGAAGCCGTTGCGGGACTGGGAAAGACCCTATCCGCCGTTCCCGACGTGAGGGAGGTCACGTTCGTGTCCCGAAAGCAAGCCCTCGAGCGCTTTCGAGTCCAGTTGGGAGAGCAGGCATCCCTGCTGGACGGCATTACGGAGAACCCGCTGCCGGACAGCTATGAGGTCCTGGTGGGGGTACGTTCCTGGAACTGGGATCACATCGATCCTATTGCGGAGAAAATCCGCGTGTTGGACGGTGTGGCGGAGGTCGAATACGGCCGGGAATGGCTGGGACGGTTTGTCAGCATCCTCGATCTGTTCCGATTGACCCTTTACGGCATGGGCGGCCTGTTTTTTACGGCGGTGGTATTTTTCGTGGCCAATACCATCCGGCTTGTTCTCTATTCCCGGCGGGAAGAGATCGAGATCATGCGGTTGGTCGGTGCATCGGAGCGGTTCATCAAATATCCTTTCTATGTCCAGAGTCTGCTGCTGGGGGCCGTGGGCGGCCTTGTGGGTATCGGGGTGTTGTTCGAACTCTATCGGCTGTTGGTCGCCAATGTGGGAACGGTCGTGGTCTCGTCGTTATTCGAGATGCGCTTTCTGCCGGTCCAAACCCTTTTCATCATCCTTTTGGGAAGCGCACTTGTCGGGTGGTTGGGATGTTATATCTCCCTCAGAAAGTTCTTACGCTCCTGACCGCTGCGGGCATTCTGCCGATGGTCGCTCTTGCCGCCTGGGTTGTCCTCGCCGTAGGACATATGCCCGCGCACGGAGAGGAGGGGCCGCCGCGGAAACTGGAGCACCTCAAAGAGCGCCGCAGCGAAACGCAACAGCAGATGGAGGAGCGTCAAAGGGACATCCGAACCTTCAGCCGGGAGGAAAAGGACGTCATTGACAGCCTGAACGAAATCGATCTGTCCATTGACGCAGCACGCAAGCGTATTGCAGGAGCGCAAAAGGAGTTGCAGACGCTGGAGGATGAAATTTCAGGGGTTCTGGCAAAGTCCGAGAGCGTGAAAGCCGCGCTTCATGCCCGAAAAACCCATGCGGACGAAAGAATGGTCAGCCTCTATAAGCTCAACCGCCTCGGTCGGATGCAGGTTCTGGCCGGAGCCGATTCCCTTACGGATTTTTTGAGGCGAAGAAACGCCCTGGCCCACATCCTGGAAGAGGATCGGGCGACCCTGGCGGATTACAAGGAACGCCGGACGGCCCTCTCTGAGTTGAGCGAACGCCTGGACCGTCAAAGAGCCCGGCGGGCGACCGTGAAGGAAACGTACAGCCGGGAACTGGCGGATATGGAACACCGTCGAACTCAGAGGGCCGCTTTACTGCGGGAGATTCGCGACCGGAAAGCCCTGAGAGAGGCAAGCCTGGCAGCCCTGCGGCGACAGGCTGCGGCGCTGGATGAAAAGATTGCGTCCTTTCGGATCGAAAAGCCGAAAAAAGCGCCTTCGACCGGTAATGCGCCGGCGGGTTTCGCACGGTTAAAGGGCTTGCTTAAACTGCCGGTTGAAGGTAGAATTATAAGTTCTTTCGGGCCGTACCGAAATAAAGAATACGGTGTTATGAATTTCCAGAGCGGCATCGATATCCAGGCCGACAGAGGTGCGCCCATCCGTTCGGTCCATGGCGGGCGTGTCATTTTTTCGAACTGGTTCAAAGGGTACGGCAACATGATCATCATCGACCACGAGGACCATTACTACACACTTTATGCGCACGCCGAAGAGCTGTTCAAACGTAAGGGGGATCCCGTCCATGCGGACGAGGTGATCGGAACGGTCGGCGACAGCGGCGCCGTCGGCGATCCTGTCCTCCATTTTGAGGTGCGCCATCATGGAAAACCGGTCGACCCTATGACGTGGTTGAACAAAGGATAACACAAAGGAGTCAATCAATGCCTCGATACACCAAACGGTTTGCCAAACCCTGTCTCATCCTCTTCGTCATGATTTTTTCGTGGCTTGGATCGGTGGGATTCCCGGAACTGTCGGCCGGCGATGAGGAGACCTACAAGGGACTCAAAATATTTTCGGACGTTATCGATCTTATCGAAAAGAACTATGTCGATCCCGTCGACAGCAAGGACTTGATCCAGAAGGCTATTCAAGGCATGGTTGGGAGCCTGGATCCGCATTCCCAACTCCTTCCTCCTGAGGCCTTCGAGGAACTTCAGATCGATACCCGGGGGGAATTCGGCGGTATCGGTATCGTGATCACCATGCAGAAGGGGCTTCTGACCGTGATCTCCCCCATCGAGGGAACCCCTGCGTATAAGGCCGGAATCCGGGCAGGAGACGTCATTATCAAAGTCGACGGCGAGTCGACAAAGGATATGATGCTCTGGGAGGCGGTCAAAAAGATGCGGGGCCCCAAGGGTGAATCGGTGGCCATCACCATCTTTCGGGAAGGGGAGGCGAACCCCATGGATTTTACGCTGGTCCGGGATATCATTCCCATCGAAAGCGTTCGCCACCTGGCCCTTCAGCCGGGATTCGGTTATATCCGCATCACCAATTTTCAGGAAAATACCACAGGCGATCTGACCGCCGCTCTTACGGATCTGGAAGGGGGGAAAACCCCTATGAAAGGGTTGGTGCTGGATTTGAGAGACAATCCCGGCGGGCTTCTCAACGAGGCCGTGGACGTATCGGATGTTTTCCTCGAAAAAGGTAATATCGTCTCCATCAAGGGGCGTCTCGAGAAGCACACCAAGAACTTCGACGCCAAACCCAATCGAAACCGGCATGACTATCCCATCGTCGTCCTGATCAACGGCGGCAGCGCCAGCGCCTCCGAGATCGTGGCGGGCGCGCTGCAGGACCACCATCGAGCGGTGATTCTCGGGACCACCTCCTTTGGCAAGGGGTCCGTCCAGACGGTCGAATCCCTTCGGGACGGATACGGGCTCAAATTCACCATTGCCAGATACTACACCCCCAGCGGGCGATCCATTCAAGCCCAGGGCATTGTGCCCGACATCGAGGTCAGGGAACGCCTGATCGCGGAAGACACCCTGGCGGAGAGCGAGCGGATGCTGAAGGAGAGAGACCTCAAAAATCATCTGGACGCCGAACCGTTCCCGGACATGTCGGTACCCGTCTCTCCTGAAAAGGACGCGAAAGAGAAAGAGTCCGGGAAAGAACAGAGTACAGAGAGCCGATACGGCCCTTTGGACCTCAAAGGCCTTCAAACCGACAACCAGGTGATGCGGGCTCTCGAAATCCTGAAGGGCTACCAGATTCTGGCGGAAACCCGCGGATAGGATCCGGGAATCCGGGCGGTGTTTCCGCGCCCGGATCATCGCGTCGGGCCGGCAGGATCCCAAGAGGGGATCCTGCCGGCCCGTTTTTTTCTTTACTACACTGTCAATCATGATTATGTTAAACAGTTATCTATAAAAAAGCATGGCAGCAACAGAGACCCAACCATATTCCGCGGAGCGAACTATGAAAGATGAAACTATTGAGTATTTCAGGGAATTTCTAACCAGTCGGCTCCAGGAACTTCTGAATCGTGCAGACCATACCGTGACCGGGATGACGCATCAGAAAGAGAATTTTCCGGACCCGACGGATCGAGCGTCCCTCGAATCCGATCGCAATTTCATGCTTCGCATTCGTGACAGGGAAAACAAGCTTATCAAAAAGATCAAGAAGGCCCTGGATCGGATAGAGGACGGCACTTTCGGTATCTGTGAAAGCTGCGGGGAGGATATCTCCATCGAGCGTCTCAAGGCCCGGCCGGTGACCACCCTGTGTATCGAGTGCAAGACCCGCCAGGAGGCGATGGAGAAAGCACTTGGACTGTAAGGGTGACGTCATGGTGGATCTTCATGTTCATTCCACGGCTTCGGACGGCACCCATACGCCTGCCGAGCTCATTTTACGGGCTGAAGCGATCGGATTGAAAGCCTTCGCCATCACGGACCACGATACGGTAGCCGGTGCGAGAGCGGCGGCGGCGGCAGGCATCCCCGCATCGATGCACTTTTTCACGGGGGTCGAGATCAGTGCGGCGTTCCCCCGGTTCTACCCCGCCCGCGGCAGTTTCCACGTGTTGGGTTACGGTATGCGCCTTGACGACCCGGCAATGGAAAATGCCCTGGCCCTCCTTCGAACGGCGCGCAGGAACCGGAACCCCGACATGGTGGAGCGGCTGCGTAATCTGGGAATGGACATCTCCATGGACGAACTCCATGCCGATGCGGGAAATGTTCAGGTGGGAAGACCCCATATCGCCAGGTTGATGATCCGCAAAGGATATGTCAAGACCTTTGACGAAGCTTTCGATCGGTACATCGGCGCCGGACGACCGGCCTATGTCGACAAATATCGCATCGAATGCGAAACGGCGATTGGTCTGATCCGTAATGCCGGCGGTATCGCGGTGCTGGCCCACCCGGGCCTCCTACCCCCCGCGGACGGCCTTGACTTCGAGGAATTGGTGCGCGGATTGACCGACCTGGGCCTCGGGGGGATCGAGGTGTATTATCCGTCCCATTCTCCGGCGGAGACGGCCTTGTACCGGAAAACGGCGGAGCGTTTCGGCCTGGTCGCGACGGGAGGTACCGACTACCACGGGGCTATCTCGCCGGGCATCGATCTGGGCGTCGGTGACGGAACATTTTCGGTCCCCTGTGAAGTTCACGAAAAACTGTCCCGGGCGTTGGGGCGGATCTGCCGAGAGACGCTGCCGATCGAAAGATGATGAAACTGTCAAAACTGGAATACAAGATAGACTATCGGTTCAAGAATAAAGATCTGCTCGAGGAGGCCTGCCGGCACAGCTCTTTTGTCAATGAACAGCCGGAAACGCATACCCCGGGAATGTCCATGAGAGACAACGAGCGCCTGGAGTTTCTGGGGGATGCCGTTCTCAACCTGGTGGTGGGGCATATGCTGATGGACCGGTATCCCGAGATGCCTGAAGGAGATCTTTCCCGAATGCGTGCCCATCTCGTCAACGAGTCGGAGTTGGCGAGCGTGGCCAGGGAGATCGACCTGGGAGATTTTCTCTTGTTGGGCAAAGGCGAGAGCCAAAGCAACGGCCGGGAAAAGAAATCGATTCTGGCCGACGCCTTCGAGGCTGTCATCGCAGCCATTTATCTGGACGGCGGATTTGACGCGGCCTTCCACTTTGTCCGGGGGCGGTTTTCCGCAAAGGTTCTGGGCACGACGGCGCCGGTGTCGAGGGCCGACTACAAAAGCCGTCTTCAGGAGATTGTTCAGACGACCCACAAGGTCATGCCGACCTATCAGGTGATTGGGGAAAGCGGTCCGGATCACGATAAAACCTTTGCCGTCAGGATCACGGTCTGCGACCTGGAGGCCGAGGGTGTCGGCAAGAGCAAAAAAACGGCTGAACAGGATGCGGCGCGGCGGATCTTGAAGCTGCTGGAAAATTGTTGTCCCCCGAGATGATGTCAGGGAACACCGATCTTCCGTCCGCACCCCAAAAACCTTTCATCATTCCGGTTTTCCTTCCCCATGCCGGATGTCCTCACCGGTGCGCCTTCTGCAATCAATCGGAAATCACCCAATCATCGGGCAGTGTCCCATCATCCGCGGCGGTGGGTTCGCGGATAGCGACTTTCCTGAACTACAAAGGCGGCGGTCGGGGAGAGGTTCAGGTCGCCTTTTACGGCGGAAATTTTCTCGGCCTTACCGTCTCGGAAATCCAGCGGCTGCTTGCGGCGACGGAACCGTTTTTCCGCGAGGGGTCCGTCCACGGGATTCGCTGTTCGACCCGACCGGATACGATAACCCCTGACCGCCTCGATCTCCTGTCGATGGTTCCCGTCAGTGCCGTCGAGCTCGGGGTTCAGTCCATGGATGACCGCATATTGGCCCGGGTCCGCCGGGGCCACACGGCGGCGGATACCCGAGAGGCTGTTCGACAGCTGAAATCCCGCCGCCTGAAGGTCGGCCTTCAAACGATGGTCGGTTTGCCCGGGGACACATCTGAAACCGCCATGGAAACCGCCCGGGCGATCGTCGATCTCGCACCGGACTTCGTTCGGATTTATCCCACGGTGGTGTTGAAAAACAGTCTTCTGGCCCATTGGTACCGCCAGGGTCGGTACGTTCCGCTTTCCATGGAAGAGGCTGTATCCCTCGTCGCTCACCTCCATGCCCTTTTTTCCCGGCACGGGATTCCGGTGATCCGCATGGGGCTTCAGGCATCCTCGACCCTGGACGACGCCGAGACGATCCTGGCAGGGCCCTATCATCCCGCCTTCGGACATCTGGTCCTGTCGAAGCTTTTTCTGTCCTGCGCCGTAAGGCTTCTGGACAAGGCGGTCCAACCTTCAGCCCCCGTGGCCATCCATGTGCATCCCCGGAATATTTCGAAGATGCGGGGTCTTGGGAACAAGAATATTGAAATTTTAAAAGAACTGTTTCATATTGATACATTGGGGATCGTTCCCGACTCCGACATGGCGATGACCGCCGTCAGGGCCGTGCAAGGCGGTTTCAGCGACGAGAGAGCCATCGACGATGAAGGGGTGGGGCAATGACGATGCATTATATCCGGAATTTGGCGAACCTGGAGGGATGTCATGTCAGAAAACAACAACTATGATCTGGTGATCGTCGGCGGAGGACCGGGGGGGTTGTCGGCCGGGATTTACGCCATGCGTGCAGCCTTGAAAACAATCCTTGTGGAGAAGGGGCTTGCCGGCGGACAGGTGACCATGTCGGACGAGGTGGAAAACTACCCGGGATTTTCCCATATCAGCGGTGCGGATCTCTCCATGAAATTTGCCGACCATGCCAGGGCTTGCGATCTGGAAACGGCCGCCGACGAGGTGACGGCCGTCGAGCCGGGTCTGGAACACCACACGGTTCGGCTGGCATCGGGAACGGTGCTGAAGAGTCACGCGGTGATTCTCGCCACCGGGGGAACGCCCCGCAAACTGGCGATCCCCGGGGAGGATGATTATTACGGCAGGGGCGTTTCCTACTGTGCCGTCTGCGACGGTTTCTTTTTCAGAAACAAGACCGTCGTCGTCGTGGGCGGCGGGGATACGGCCACGGAAGAGGCGCTTTATCTGGCCAAAATCGCCAAAAAGGTCTACATCGCCCACCGTCGGGATACATTCCGGGCCAGCATGATCCTCCAGCAGCGGGTCGAGGCCGACTGTAACATCGAGGTTCTCTGGAATACGGTTCTGACACGGATCAATGCCGACGACTCGGGGGTCCGCGGTGTCGGGCTGAAAGACTCCCGGACGGGAGAGACCCGTTCCATGGATGTGGACGGTGTGTTTATCTTCATCGGGTTCGATCCCAACAACGACCTCGTGCCGGCGGGCATAAAAAAGAATGCCGACGGCTACGTCGTTACCGACGAGAAATGTGAAACCCAGATTCCCGGTATTTTCGCCATCGGGGATCTCCGGGAAAAGTATGCCCGTCAGATCGTCGTGTCGGCCGCGGACGGTTGCATTGCAGCCCTGGCGGCGGCTCATTTCGTCGAGACGCGGCGCTCCGTTCCGGATACCTGTGAAATTCCCGCGGATCTGCTCGAGTGACGTGACACGCTTTCCCGGGTGAGCGGTTGTACCCGAACGTCGGGATACCCGCGATCGGATGATTTGGGTTTGACATCCCATTGACGGCTCATTATGATTCTTTTTATCATCTCAACTTTCGACTTTCATGATGGTAACCGGAAAGCGGTGCCGGGAGGATACGGCCCGGGCCCCTTTAGCGGCACTTGAACGAAACCGCGCAGGGCGCGGGCCGTATCCTCCCGGCACCGGCCTATGAAAGTCGAAAGTTGAGTTATCATGTCGACGAATGCCGGAAATCCCGATCACAGCGCGTCGCAAAGCATCGGGGCTCCGTATTCGATCCTTACGACAACACTCTTGCAACACGGGGACGCGGGATGCTGATATACGATGATATTTATTCCTGGGAGGGATGGGGCGGACGATTGAAGCTCGGCAGCGGCCAATGTCGACTGAGAATATTCGATCTCGACAAGGACGGCGGGCGTCGGATTGCCCACTTGAAGCCCATCATCGTTGTTGTTTCGGATATTCCCCGTGAACCCTCGTGGACTCCGAACCAGATGTCGGTCAAGAGCTGCGCCAGCCATATCGCTACCAAGGTGGTTCGGGAATTCGGTATCGACCCCGAGCGGATGGTCTGGGTCGAATACTACGAAGCACCCTCCAAAGACGAGAATCTTCGCTATCCCGGCAGCGATCGTTTCGACGAAGCCGTGTTTGTCTGGCGGGAGGAAGGCGCCCTCCAGGGCGGATGGAAACCCTTGTCTCCCGCGTTGACGGACCTGGTCAGGAAACTGTTGGCGGATGCCGCCGACCCAACGGAAAGAGAGGCCTGATATGGAAGAACGTAGCGGTATCGTGACCATGAAGGGAAATCCCGTAACCCTCCTGGGAAGGGAGATCAAGGCAGGCGACCCTGCACCGGATGTCGAACTGACGGCCACGGATCTTTCGTCCGTCAAGCTTTCCGCATACAGAGGGAAAGTGTGTGTCATCTCTTCGGTGCCTTCCCTCGACACGCCCGTATGCGACATGGAGACGCGCCGTTTCAACACGGAAGCCGCAGCCCTGGGGGAAGACGTGGCGATGCTCACCGTCAGCATGGACCTTCCCTTTGCCCAGAGCCGCTGGTGCGGCGCCGCCGGCGTCGATCGGGTGGTGACCCTCTCCGACCACCGGACGGCGGAGTTCGGTCTGGCCTACGGTGTCCTGATCAAGGGCATCCGGCTTCTGGCCAGGGCTGTTTTCGTCGTGGACCGGGAAGGGGTGGTCCGCTATGTCGAGACCGTGGGTGAGATCGCCGATGAACCCGATTATGCGGCGGCCGTCGCCGCCGTCAGGAAACTGGTATAGGCGCATTGTGCGGATCGACCCGGCAGAGGAGAGGAAAATCATGAAGCGATGGGGAGGATGGTTTGCGATGATCGCCGTGGTGTTCCTGGCCGTTCCGGCCATGGCCGCCATGACCGTGAAGCTGGGGGTGGTGACCAAACCCGGCTCTGCCCAGAACATTGCCGCCGAAAAATTCAAGGCTCTGGTGGACGAGCGCACCAACGGCGAGGTGACGGTGAAAGTCTTCCATAGCGCGTCCCTGGGAAACGAGACGGAGATTCTGCAGCAGATTCAGATGGGTACGGTGGAGATGGGGGTGATCACCAGCGGTGTCTTCGATACCTTCGACCCTATCGTCCGGGTCATCGATTATCCGTTTCTGTTCAGGGACGATGCCCAGGCCGACGCCGTTCTGGACGGTCCTCTGGGAGCGGAGATATTGACGGGACTCGAGGCATCCGGTTTCAAGGGACTCTGTTTCTCGGAGAACGGCTTCAGGAACCTCACCAACAGCAAGCGACCGGTCAGGACCGCCGCCGATGTTTCCGGACTCAAGATCCGGGTCATGGACTCCGCCCTCCACAATGCTATCTGGCAGTCCATGGGCGCCAATCCCACCCCCATGCCCTGGCCCATCTACACCGAACTGGAGCAGGGGGTCATCGACGGACAGGAGAACCCTCTCTGGGTTCTGGAGGTCTACCGGTTTCATGAGATCCAGAAATACCTGACGCTGACCCGCCATGTCTACTCGCCCCATATCGCCGTGGCGTCCCTCTCCTGGTGGAACCGCCTGGCCCCCGAGATGCAGAGCCTGCTGCAGACCGCCATGAAGGCGGCGGCCGTTTTCCAGCGGGCGGACAACCGGGCCAGGGACGCCGATCGTCTCCGGATGCTCGAGGAGGAGGGGATGCAGATCGAGAAGCGTCCGGACATCGCCTCTTTTCGGGAAAAGACGGACGTGATGCGGGAGATGAATCTCTATCAGGATCCCCGGGTGAAATCCCTGTTGGCCCGGATGCTGGCGGCCACCCGATGACGCGGTTCGGGATCGCCCGTTTGCGGTGATGCCGTGATGAACGTGCTGGAAACCGCAAGCCGACGCCTGAACCGAGGCGTCGAGGGGTGTCTGGCCGTCATGGGGCTGACGATGACCAGCGTCGTGGCGGCTCAGGTATTTTCCCGATACGTGTTGAATCAGTCTCTTTTCTGGTCGGAGGAACTGGCGCGGTACCTCCTGGTGTGGCTCACTTTTCTGGGCGCCTCCTCGGCCTATCGCCGAGGAATGCACCCCGGCGTGGATGTTCTGTATGTCCGGATGTCGCCGGGTTTGCGGAAGGCAGCCCTCATTGTGGTCCACGGGGCTTCCATGGCCCTTTTCGGCGTCATGATCGTGTTCGGCTGCCGGTTCGCCTATTTTGTCCGCCTTCAGATTTCTCCGGCCCTCTTTCTGCCCAAATGGATCCTTTTCGCCGTCATTCCCCTGAGCGGCGCCATTCTCATGGTCCATGCCCTGGCGCGTCTTGCCGGAGACGTTAAGCCCCGGGCGTCCGAATGACCGCTCAACTCCTCATCCTGTCCCTCTTGTTTCTCTTTGTCATCAATGCGCCGATTGCCGTGGCCATCGGTGTGTCGTCCATCATCGCCATCCTCGTGCAGGGGGATGTTTCTCTCATGATGGTGGTCCAGCGGATGTTCGGCGGGACGGATTCCTTCCATCTCATGGCGGTGCCGCTCTTCATGTATGCAGGGGTCATCATGGAGGCGGGGGGCATCAGCAGACGGATCATCGATTTCGCCAACGCCCTCGTGGGATGGCTTCCCGGCGGGCTTGCGGCGGTGGCCGTGGTGTCGGCCATGTTTTTTGCGGGGATATCGGGATCGGCGGCGGCCGACGCGGCCGCCGTGGGTGCGGTCATGATACCGGCCATGAAGAAATCGGGCTACGATTCGGATTTCGCGGCGGCGGTTCAGGCCTCGGGCGGCGCCATTGGTGTCGTGATTCCGCCGTCGATTCCCATGATCGTCTTCGGGTTCCTGACCGGTGCGTCCATCAGCCGGCTTTTTGCGGCGGGTATCCTGCCGGGGGTGCTGATCGGCGTTTCCCTGATCGTCGTTGCTACGCTGATCTCGCGCCGACGGGGATACGGCGCCGTCTCAAGGTTTTCCTTGACCGAGGTCCTGCGAACCTTTCGGCGGGCCTTTCTGGCGCTGGGGACGCCCCTGATCATTCTGGGGGGAATCCTCTTCGGTATTTTCACCGCGACGGAATCCGCCGCTGTCGCCGTCGTCTATGCCCTGTTCGTGGGGATGGTTGTTTACCGGAATATCCGGCCCCGGGATCTCTTCACCCTTTTCCGGGACGGTTCGCTCACCGCATCCATCGTGATGTTCATCATCGCCGCGGCATCCGTTTTCAGCTGGATCGCCGCCATCGAAGAGGTACCCGCGCGCCTTTCCTCGGGCCTTCTCTCCCTGACGGACGACCCGGTGCTCCTGCTCCTGCTGATCAATCTCGTGCTGCTCACGGCCGGGACGTTCGTCGAGACCACGGCGGCCCTGATCCTGCTGGTGCCCATGATCACGGCCATGCTGCCAGACCTCGGCGTCGACCTTGTCCATCTGGGGGCCATTGTGGTCACCAACCTGGCCATCGGCATGCTGACGCCTCCCATGGGGATCTGCCTCATCGTCTCGGGATCCATATCGGGGGACGCCATAACGGCCGTCAGTCGCCGGGTGCTGCCGTTTCTGGCGATTCTGATCGCCGATCTGATGGTCATCACCTTTTTCCCGCCGCTCACCATGTGGCTGTCCGGGCTCGTCACGAAATAGCCATCCGGCCCCGATGCCGCTCCGGGGTCAGGCCGAAGGCGCGCCGCCGTGACCTCGGCGCTTCTTATCCCCTAAAGCTTGCGGCCTTCAGCCTTTTTCGGGGTCCAGGCGGCTGTCGAGGGCAAGATAGTCCCGGACATACTCCCGGACGGCCTCCTCCAGGGGCGTGCAGGCATGGGTACAGCCGGCCTCGCGGAGCCGTGACAGGTCCGCGCAGGTGTGGTACTGGTATTTTCCCCTGAGGGATTCGGGCATGGGAACGTATTCGATGTTCACCGGTTTTCCGGCTGCGGAAAAGAGGGCACGGGCCACGTCGTTCCAGGATCGGGCCGTCCCCGTGCCGATATTGAAGATGCCGTTGACCTCGGGATGATCGAGAAAAAAGAGAGTCATGGCCGCGGCGTCGGCCACATAGATGAAGTCCCGGACCTGCTCGCCGTCCCCGTAATCCCTTCGATAAGACTTGAAAAGCCGGATCCTGCCGTTGTCCCGGACATCGGGATAGGCCTTGTTGACGACGCTCCGCATGTCCCCCTTGTGGTATTCGTTGGGGCCGTATACGTTGAAGTATTTGAGGCCGACCATGTGGTCCAGCCAGCCCTTGCGCCGCGCCAGGAGGTCGAAGAGGTGCTTCGAATACCCGTACATGTTGAGGGGGCGGAGCCGGTGGAGGGTCGCCGCGTCGTCTTTGTAGCCCTGTTCTCCCGCACCGTAGGTTGCCGCGCTGGAGGCATAGATGAAGCGGCAGTCCCGATGGATGGTCTGCCATTGGGCGATGCGGGCCGTGTAGCGATAGTTGTTCTCCATGAGAAAATCGGCGTTGCGCTCGGTGGTGGACGAGCAGGCGCCCAGGTGGAAAATTGCCCGGATATCGTTTCCAAAGGCGTTTGTTTCGAGTTTTTCGATGAAGTCGCTCCGGTCGAGGTAGTCGAGATACCTCAAGGGCACCAGGTTCTTCCATTTTTCCGATTCGCCCAGGTGGTCGACGATGAGAAGGTCGTCGATGCCCCGGCGGTTGAGCCGGCAGGCAATGGCGCTTCCGATGAATCCAGCGCCGCCGGTGATAACGATCATGATGTCGTCCTTTTGCTGAGGGGTTCGTATTGATAGGCTGAAGACTGAAGGCTGAAGGCTGAAGGGGTGCGCCCGCCGCAAGCGGGGCTGTGTCCACCCCTTCAGCCTTCAGTCTTCAGCCTATAGCCTCATTTTGCGGAGAGATGGGCCACGGCCTTTTCCAGGCCGTCTATGGAGAGTTCGAACATAGGAAAGATCCGGGCGATCATGGTGATGGTGCGGGTGTAACCCCACATCCTTTCCGGTACGGGATTGAGCCACACCGATCGGGGAAAGATTTCGGTCAGGAACCGGAGCTGCTCAATGCTCGGCTTCCCGCTCCGCTCCTCCAGATGGATCGATCCGTCGGCGGTCATGAGTTCATAAGGGGCCATGCTTGCATCCCCGACGACGATAAAACGGGTTTCCGGATCGAACCGGGCAAAATCCGCCACGCGCCGGGGCTTCCGGTATCGCGCCGGGTCCGACCAGACGTTGTCGTATATGGTGTTGTGAAAAAAATAGGTCGAGAGCTCCTTGAACTGGGCCCGGGCATAGTTGAAGAGGGTCTGGACCACCGGAATGTAGGAATCCATGGACCAGCCGCCGTTGTCGATGGCCAGGATGACCTTGAGACGGTCCCTGAGGCTCTGCTCGAACACGATCTCGATCTCGCCCGCGTTTTTCATGGTCTGGTAGAGGGTCTCGTCCACATTGACCTGGTCCCTGGGCCCCGCCGGCACCAGGTTCCGGAGCCGCTTCAGGGCTTCACCCATCATGGCCTGGGTCAGGGGGCCTTCCAGGGAGTAATCCTTGTACCGGCGGTCCATGGCCACCTTTACGGCGGAACGGTTTCGGGAAACCCCGCCCACCCGCATGCCGCCGGGATGGTATCCCGAATGGCCGACAGGAGACCTGCCGCCGGTGCCGATCCACTTGCTGCCGCCGTGATGCGCCCCTGTCTGCTCCTTGAGTCGCTCCTTGAAGTATTCGATCAGTTCGTCGGGGGAGAGCCGGCTCAGTGTCGACTCATCCTCGCCAAAGGCTCCGGCCAGCTCCCTCGGGTTCTTCAACCACTGTTCGAGGAGAAGCCGGGCGACTTCGTCGAGGTCGAAGCCTTCGGTATCGGGCAGGTCGGCGCCCTGGAAGTGGTGAGCGAAGACCTGGTCGAAGATGTCGAAATACCGTTCGCTCTTGACCAGAATCGCCCGGGAGGCCGTATAGAAGTCGTTAAGGGAAAGGATCAGCCCGCCGGCGAGCGCCTTGTGCAGGGTCAGAAATGCCGTTGGACTGACGGGAATCCCGGAACGTCTCAGCAGATAAAAGAAATCGATGAACATGGGCGTCCTAAAAGAGTTTCCGACGGCTGGTGAAGTTGAGGGCCCGCTGGTAGTCTCCGCTTTTCTTGAACAGAACCCCCAGGTAGGGAATCTCGCCTTTCTGCAGCTTTTTCGGCGTGAAGTCCGGATCGGCCTTGAGGGCCCGTATCCAGTTGATGAGTTCCCGGGTCGCCGGCTTTTTCTCGACGGCATCCAACTCCCGCAGGCCATAGAAGGCGGTGATGGCCCCCTCCAGGAGGTTCTCCTCGAGCCCGGGAAAATGCACCGAGATGATCTTGCGCATCATCTTCGGGTCCGGAAAGGCGATGTGATGGAAATTGCATCGGCCCAGAAACGGATCGGACAGATCCTTCTTGGCGTTGGACGTGATGATGATGACCGGCCTGTGGCGGGTCTGGACGGTCTTGTCGATCTCCATGATGTCGAAGGCCATCTGGTCGAGGACGTCGAGCATGTCGTCCTGGAAGTCGGTGTCGGCCTTGTCGATCTCGTCGATGAGCAGAACCGTCCGCCGGTCGGCCGTGAAGGCCTGACCGATCCTGCCCATGGTGATGTACTCCTCGATGTTGCTGACGTCCCGCCGGGAGTCCCCGAAACGGCTGTCGTTGAGCCGGGTGAGGGTGTCGTACTGGTAGAGGGCGTTCACCAGCTTCATGCTCGATTTGACGTTCAGGACGATGAGCGGCATGTGGAGGCTCTCGGCGATGGCGTGGGCGAGCATGGTCTTGCCCGTTCCGGGTTCCCCCTTCAGCAGCAGGGGCATCTCGAGTGCCATGGAAATGTTGACGATGCTCGCCAGTTCATCATCCAGTACGTAGCGGTTGGCACCGCTGAATTTAAGTCCGTTGTGTGTCATCGATCCACCTCGATTCCTCTTATTCGTCTGGAAACCGTCCGTGTCAAATCGAGGACGCGGACGGCATGTTCACGGCTCAGGGAGCCGGTGCCGCAGCTTGGCGTAATGAGGGTCTGGGACAGGATGCGCTCCCGGTCGAAGCCCAGCTTCCGGACCTGGGCGGCCTGGTCTTCCCACCGGGCCGCGAGGGCGTCACCGGTTTCGTTCGCCACGGCCTCGCTGGTGGGGACGATTCCCCAGGCGATGATCCGTCCCGCCTCCAGAAACCGTCGGACGGCCTCCCCGTAAAGGATGAACCGATCGAAATAGGTATAGGCGTCGAAATTGACGATGTCGATCGGCGTGTCGATAATCAGGTCCCACTCGGTATTGGCGCAGACGTGAATACCGGCAAGGCCGCCTTCGGCGTGGACGGCGTCGATGACCTCGCCCAGAGCCGCGGCCACGTCCGCCTTGGAGATGCTGATGAATTCCGATGATCCGAACCCGGCCAGAGCCGGTTCGTCGATGAACAGGATGACGGGTCGGCCGAAACGGGAGAGCTGCCGGATCTGCCATCGGGCGTTTTCTGCCAGGAGCTTGACGGCGGCGTCCCGGACGGATTCATCGTAAAACACGGCCCGTCCGGCTTGATCCTTGACGGCGGTGGTGAAGGTGATGGGGCCGGTAACCTGGCCCTTCAGGGCGACGGGCGGAGTTTTGAGGGCCGCGACATGGTCCATGAAGACGTAGAAGCCCCGGGCCATATCCGGCGTAAGCGCGAACCGTGATCCGTCGAGGGTTGCGCCCCCGTCGGTGACGGCCAGATAGTCTTCGTAGAAAGCGGCAAGGTCGGCGGCAAAATTCCCGGCGGACGTGTCGATGCACGTCCGGCCTTCCACCGTCGCGAGTCCCGGAAGCCCCGGCATGAACTGGGCGATCATTCCTTCCTTGGGAAAGACCGGCAACTGCACCCAGAGGGGGATTTCGGGCGTGTGGCGAAACACCAGGCGGGCCGCCGCTTCGTGGTCGTCCAGAGGAAGGCTGCCGATGAGCACCGGAAGCCCCCCCGGCCGAAATGTTTCTTCCATGGTTTCTGTCACCTTTCTGTCGTTTTCGCTCGTAAAGCGGCTGTGTCGCTCTTTTATCAAATCCATTAAGATTACCATTCGATCGGGGATTTGACAATATAGAATAATTGACACCCGACAAGGGCGGTGGTATGTTTTGAATGTGTAGCGGATACATGGCCGGTTTGCCGTGAATAATTTTTGCCGGGTGAGGTTATGATGGCCGATATCATCTCTCTGGAAAACAAGTTCCAGGAGGCGCGGGAAAAGAAGGTGGCCGCTGACCGAAAGCGTAAGCTTCAGGCCGTCCGGGCGGTCCTGCAGGAGGCCAAGGGGATTCTCACCTGCGAAAAATGTCATCAGGAACTCGATGACGAGGCGGCGCATCGGGAGCGTGATCTTAGGGTGCCGTACGTTTTCTGCGACAGTTGCGCGGAGGAGTATGTCGACTATATCGAACGGCTCCAGGGAAGAGGAGACCAGACCTGCTACTGGCGCAACCGTCAATGGTTCGATGTCTGGCGGCGGTGGATCGATTACCGGGGCACCATTGACACCTATCTGCAGTCGAAGGAATTCAGACAGCTTCTGGAAGAGCTGAAACAGGTCGGGCCTTTTGAATAGGAGGAGTTAATCTATGTTTGGAATTGGCATGCCGGAACTTATTATTATCCTGGTGATTATCCTGATCATCTTCGGCGCCGGCAAATTGCCGGAAATCGGCGCCGGGATGGGGAAGGCCATTCGCAATTTTAAATCCGCCACATCCGAATCCGGCAAAAAAGAGGACGAACCGGAAAAACTCGAGGACAAGAACGACCCGTCCTGATCCCTTCTCTGAAACATCTTTTTCGTTCAATACAGTGTAATGAGATCCGGTTGAAGCCGGAAGGCTGCAAAGGCGCGCTCGCGGCAAACGGCGTTCTGATCCCTTGTGGGGCCGGATCGACGAAAGTGGGTAGTGGGTATCGGCGACCGATCTTCGGATCGGTCGCACTTTCCCGCCGGTTTATGGGGGCGACGGCTGTTCAGGCGTCGAGGTTGACGATGACGCGGCCTTTCTGACCGCCTTTGAGGATGATGTCGATGTTTTCATCCAGATCGGCAAGGGGGATCTCCCGGACCATCCGGTCGAGGTTTGCCGGCCGCCATTCCGCCGCCAGTTTGTTCCACACCCGGACCCGGGTGTCCATGGGGCAGTTCTGGGAATCGATGCCGATGAGCCTGACGCCCCTCAGGATGAAGGGGAACACGGTGATGGAGAGCTTTGGCGAGGCGACGTTGCCGCAGCAGGTCACGGTGCCGTGGAGGTCCGTCGATTTGATGGCCGTGGCCAGAATTTCCCCGCCGACCGTGTCGACCACACCGGCCCACCGTCCCTTGAGCAGCGGTTTTTCGCTGGTGTCGAGGGACGCTGATCTGGAGATGATATCCCGGGCCCCGATAGCTTTCAGGAAGTCCGCCGCATCGGTTTTTCCCGTGGCGGCGGTCACCGAATAGCCCAGCCTGGCCAGCATTGCCACCGAAAGGCTCCCGACGCCGCCCGTCGCGCCGGTGACCAGAATCTCTCCCCGGTCCGGCGAAACGCCATGGGTGAGGTAATGGATAGAGAGGCCCGCCGTAAATCCGGCGGTTCCGAAGGCCATGCTTTCCCGGAGGCTCAGCCCGTCGGGCCGAGGGACCACCCATGCGGCCGGCACCCGGATATACTGGCCGAATCCGCCCGGCGTATTCATGCCGAGGTCATAGCTGGTGACGATGACCTCGTCCCCCGCCTTTACGGCGTCCACTCGGCTCTCCTCGACGGTTCCCGCCGCGTCGATGCCCGGCGTGTGGGGGTATTTGCGGGTGACGCCCCGGTTCCCGACGGCCGAGAGGGCGTCCTTGTAGTTGAGGGATGAATACCTGACTCTGATCAGGACATCTCCGTCGGGCAGATCATCCGTGGTTCGCTCGATGATGGTCCGTTTGAACCGGTTTCGTTCGATCTCTTCCACCCACATCGCCTTGAATCGTTTCTGTGTCATGCCGTCCGCCTTTCGTCTATTCCCCCAGGTAGGCTTTCCGAATTTCCGGGTTGTGTATCAGGGTTTCAGCCCGGTCCTCCATGATGATGCGGCCGGTTTCCAGCACATAACCTCGCTGGGCCGTCTGAAGGGCCAGGTTGGCGTTCTGTTCCACCAGAAGGATTGTGGTGCCCTGGGTCTTGTTGATGTCATCGATGATATCGAAGATCTTTTGAACGATCAGGGGCGCCAGCCCCAGCGAGGGCTCGTCAAGGAGCAGCACCTGGGGGCGGCTCATCAGCGCCCGTCCAATGGCGAGCATCTGTTGCTCCCCACCCGAAAGGGTTCCGCCGTGTTGGCGCCGCCGGTCCTTGAGAATCGGAAACAGGCCGTAAACCGTATCGAGGTCTTTTTCGATCTCCTCGGTGTCGTGCCGGTAAAAAGCGCCCAGAGCGAGATTCTCGTCGACAGTGAGGCGCGGGAAGATGCGTCGGCCTTCCGGCACCTGGCAGAGTCCCATGGGCGGCAGCTTTTCAGGGGGCATGCCCTGGATGGAGCGGCCCTTGAACCGGATCTCCCCCCGGTCGATGGGCAGGATGCCGCAGATGGCCATGAGAGTGGTCGATTTTCCGGCGCCGTTGGCACCGATCATGGCGACGATCTCTCCTGGAAACACCTTGATGGAAATCCCCTTGAGGGCCTGAATCCGGCCGTAGCTCGTCACGATGTCGTTGAGTTGCAGTATCGGTTCCACGGCGTTTTATCCCTCCCTGTCCTCGGATCGCGTGCCCATCCTCTTGGCGGGAATCAGGCCGGCGGGCCGGAAGAGCATCATCACCACCATTGCCAGACCGAAGGCCAGCATGCGGTAGGTTTCAAACTCCCGGAAGACTTCCGGCAGGACGATCAGGGCGGCGGCCCCCAGCATGATGCCGGGAATGGAGGCCATCCCCCCCAGGACGACCATGCTCAGCACCATGGCCGACTCGATGAACGTGAAGCTTTCCGGGCTGACGAAGCGCATTCGGGCGCAGAAAAACGCGCCGGCCAGCCCTGCGAAAAGCGCTCCCATGGCGTAGGCCAGCAGCTTGAGAATGAAGGTGTTGACGCCCATCAGCTCCGCGGCGGTCTCGTCCTCCCGGATCGACTCCCAGGCCCTTCCGATCCGGGAATGGTTGAGTCGCCGGACGGCCGTGATCGTCAGGATCGCCAGGCCCAGAGCGATGTAATAGAGATATTGCAGTTTTTTGATGTAAAGGAGTTCAAAACTGAAACCGGCCTCGAAACTCGGGACATAGATGGACGGCGGCTTGATGCCGAGGAGTCCGTTGGGACCGTTGGTCAGGGTCATCCAGTTGTTGAGGATGATACGAACGATTTCACCAAAACCCAGGGTTACGATGGCCAGGTAGTCGCCCCGCATCCTGAGGGTCGGGTAGCCGATGATGCAACCGGCGATGCAGGCGAGGGCCGCCGCGATGGGCAGACAGATCCAGAAGGAGAGGCCGTAATGGAGGTTGAGCAGGGCGTAGGTGTAGGCCCCAACCCCGTAAAAGGCGATGTAGCCGAGATCGAGCATGCCGGCGAGCCCCACGACGATGTTGAGCCCCAGCCCCAGGCAGATGTAGATCAGCACGTTTGTGGCCACGTCCTGGGCGTACCGGCCGGTGAAAAGGGGATAGAGGCAGGCCGCCGCCAACAATGCCCCGATCCATACCCATACGGGAACGGCGCCGATGAGTCGGGACGCCTTTTCCCGAGGTGCCGACAGGGCATTGCCCACGGGCCGGAGAAGGCCGCTTTTGTTCAGGATGTAAATCAGGAGGCAGAGGAAGGAGCCGGCGGCGATGTAAAGCCAGGTGGTGAACGTCCTGTCGAAGGAGAGGGTTCCGTCCGGGTGGATGCCGAGAAGCGGCCACAGGAGCCCCAGGAGCCACAAGAGGCCGATGGCGTAATTTTTCAGGGTTTTCCTATACTCGTGTATCATCGATATTCTCGCCCATGATTCCCGTTGGCTTGAAGTAAAGCACGGCGATCAGAATGATAAAGGCAAACACGTCCTTGTACTGACCGGAGATGTAACCCGCACCGAAAATTTCCACCATCCCGATGATGAGCCCGCCCAGCATGGCGCCCGTGATGTTGCCGATCCCGCCCAGCACGGCGGCGGCAAAGGCTTTGATACCGGGCAGAAACCCCATGTCGTAGCGCACGGACCCGTAATAGAGGCCCACCATGACCCCGGCTGCGGCCGCGAGCCCCGCGCCGATGGCAAATGTCAGGGATATGATCCGGTTGCTGCTGATGGAGACGAGAGAGGACATGATCTTGTCCTGGGCCGTGGCCCGCATGGCGATGCCGATCTTGGTCCTGAAGACCAACAGGTTGAGCCCGATCAGCAGCACCACCGTCATGGCCAGGATCATGATGCGCAGGTAGCTGATGGTGACCCCTCCCAGGTCGAATCCGCCCTGGAAGAGTTCGCTGGGGTAGGCCTTGTCGTAGACGCCTTGCGTCAGCATCAGGGCGTTGCTGAGGAAAATGGACATACCCAGGGCCGAGAGGAGCACCGCCAGCCTCGGTTGACGGCGAAGGGGCTTGTAGGCCACCTTCTCGACGCCGACGGCGAGAAAGGCGCAATATCCCATGGTCAGGGCGAAGGCGCCGATAAGACAGAGGATGGGATGGGTTTCCAGATATCCCCTCCCCGTGAAATAGCCGAGGAGAATAACGCCCACATAGCCCCCTGCGGCAAAGAGCTCGCCGTGGGCGAAATTGATCAGCTGGATCACGCCGTATACCATGGTGTATCCGAGAGCGATCAGGGCATACAGCCCCCCCAGGGTGAGGCCGTTAATCAGCTGCTGAAAAAAATAGTCCATAGATTCGCTTTTCAAACTCGGTTCAGGGTGAAGCATGAACGGGCGGCCGCTCCGCCGAAGGACGGCGGCGCGGCCGCGTTGATGCGCTTTTTACTTGAGCAGCCCTTTCTGGGGATCCCAATAAGGGACGAATTTGCCGTTTTCGATCTTGAAGGCGATGTAGGTGGATCCGGAATCGCCGTTTTCCCTGAACTTGATGCGTTTGGAGGCGCCGTTGAAATCCATCTTCATGATCTCGGCCTTGAGCTTGGCGGGATCGGTGGAGCCGGCCGCCTTGATGGCCTTGAGGAGAACCGTCGCGGCGTCATAGGCATAGGTGGCATAGGCGGCGATGGGTCCGTACTTGGGAACATAGATGTTTTCAAAGGCTTTGTACTCCGGGGTGTTGGGGTCGGTGTACCCATAGGTGAGGTAGATGCCTTCGGCGGCTTCCTTGGCCACCTCCATGAACTTCGGCTGGAACATGGCGTCCTGGGTCACGAGTGTGGAGGAAACCCCCATGCGCTTGGCCTGAATCGCCATGAGCGCGCCCGGAGAGTAGCCCTGCAGGGACATGTATACGATGTCGGCGTTGATGTCCTTGGCCTTGGTCAGCACCGCCGAAAAATCCTTGTCGCCCTGGTTTACGTGGTCGTGACCCAGCACCTCGATGCCGACGTCCTTGCAGGCCTTCTCGATGCCGTCGGCCAACCCCTGACTGTATGTGGTTTTGTCGTCGATGATAAAGATGGTCTTGGCGCCCAGGGACTCTTTCATGAATTTTGCCGATGCGGGGGCCTGGTCGTCATCCCGTCCGCAGAGCCGGAACATATAAGGAAGGCCGCGATCGGTCACCATCTCGTTGGTGGAGGCAGGGGTCAGCATGGGAATGTCTTCCTCGGCCAATGTCTCCGATGCGGGGATGGTGGAGGAGGAGCAGTAGGCGCCGATGACGCCGACGACCTCCAGGTTGATCAGCTTGTTGGCGGCGGCGACCGCCTGCTTCGGGTCACAGGCCGTATCCTGGGCGAAGAGCTCGATTTTGTCGTATCCGGGGATGCCCCCTTCCTTTTCGAAAACTTCGATGGCAGTGAGAACACCGTTCTTGATGTCCGTGCCGTCCGAGGCATAGGGCCCGGTCAGGGGACTCATGGAGCCGATTTTCAGGGTTTTTGCAGCAGCGCCGCTCAGAATGAACGGTACTAAAACGCATCCCCATACCAGTGCCTTCAATAGTTTTTTCTTCATTCTCGATACCCTCCTTGGTGATTGTTGAGCGTTCAGGGTGTTGCCGGTTGACCCAGGTAGGCTTCGATCACCCTGGGGTTCTTCTGTATCTCTTCAGGTTCCCCCTCGGCGATCTTCACACCGCGGTCAACGCAGACGATGCGGGTGCAGACCCCCATCACAACCTTCATATCGTGTTCGACCAGAAGCACGTCGATGCCCAGGCCGGATATGCGCGCGATGTCCTTCATCAACTCGGAACTTTCGGATGGATTCATTCCGGCGGCGGGCTCGTCCAGGAGCAACACCTTGGGATCCGAGGCCAGGGCCCGGGCGATCTCGAGACGGCGCTGCAAACCGTAGGGCAGGTTTTCAGCCGCTGTGTCGGCGAATTTGTCCACCCCCATGAAGGCCAGGGCGGTCTTGGCGCGCGCCATGATGGCCGCTTCCTCCGCCCGTTGGGAGGGTGTTTTGAATATGGCGCCGACGACCCCTTTCCGGGATCGGCAGTGTCGCGCGACCATGGCGTTTTCAGCCGCCGTCATTTTGGAAAAGAGTCGGATGTTCTGGAAGGTCCTGGCGATGCCCATGGAAAAGATTTCGTGGGGCCTGCGGCCGAGAATGCTTTCACCGTTGAATCGGACGTCGCCGTGGACCGGCCGGCAGACGCCGGTCAGGACGTTGAAGACCGTGGTTTTTCCAGCACCGTTGGGACCGATGAGGCCGACGATTTCTCCGGCGTTGATGTCGAAGCTCAGCTCCGAGAGCGCCTTGAGTCCGCCGAACCTGACGGTGATGTTCTGCATTTCTAAGTGTGCCATGGTATCCGCTGTTTTCCTGATTTGAACGGGTTGTACGGTTTCATGGGGTCGGAGCGCTCCCGGAACCTGTATGCGGTTGCTGCGTTATGTCGAGTTCCCGTTCGTCCCGGGCCGGCCTGCTTTCGGGTGTCGCTCCATGTAACTGTTGAAGCGGCGAACATGCGCCTGCAACAGCTCTCGGGCCTTTCCGCCGTCTTTCTGCTCGATGGCCGCCGCGACATCGTAGAGGTCCGACAGGTTTTCCTCCATCTCCCGGGTTGCCATGATCAGATAGCGCTTGAAAAAGAGATTGATGTTGTCGTGAACGGTCCTCAGGATACTGATGTAGATGGGATTTCGGGTCATGTGGGCGAAGAGAAGATGAATCTTCTTGTCCACTTCGAGAAAGTCCTCGAGATTTTCATCCCCGCCGGCCGCGTATCGGGCCGCCTGCCGGAGATAATCTCGGAGCGTGTCAAGGTCGGTTTTCCCGGCCCGGCTTGCGGCCAGCTCGACCACATCCCCTTCGAACCGTTCCCGGAATTCGGCCAGCTGACCGAGGGAGACCTGTTGGGATCGAATCAGCAGGCCCAGGCTCTGGGAGATCTGGTCGGAGGAGACGGCTTTGACCACGGCACCTCCGCCGGTGCCGAGCCGGATCTCGATGAGCCCTTTCTGCTCCAGAACCCGCAGTGCCTCCCGGAGGGTGCTGCGACTGGTCTTGAGCATATCCTTGAGATCGCGCTCGGCCGGCAGCCGATCCCCGGCCTTGAGACGACCCTGGAGGATGGCCTCCTCGATCTGCTCCACCACATCCTCGAAAATCCTGCTTTGTCTGGCTTCTCTGAAAAGCGGTTCCATCTGTTTCTCGCGGCGTAGGGTTAACTGTCCATACCGTTTTGCTGATGGATGTGTTTTGCATTTTTGTCAATGGTCAGACCATTTACTATGATCAGGGAGAAGCTGTCAAGCATTTTTTTTTACTCGGAAACCGGCTCAATCCGTCGTATTGTGAAACCGTCTTCCGACGTTATGGAACGGGAGCGGGGATCAGGGAATCAGACCCAGGTCCGCACCCCGGCGTCGGCAGGCGGCGGCGAAATCCTCGGGATAGTGGCCGTTGATCCACCGGAGCTGGGCCTCGGTGAAGGATCCTGGAGAGTAGGGGAGTTTGGGCAGAAAGCAGTAAATGAGTCGCTGCCCGGCGTCGCCTTCGTCAAAGCGCCTGGCGGCCTCGATGATGGTGATCATGCGGGCGCCGAGCCGTTCGAGAACGGTGACGGCGATCCACACGGCCCGGTCGAGTGAGGCCCGCACGGCGGTGTCGGCCTCGAGGATATGCCCCACCGGCGCCGCGGTCATCAGCTGAAGTTCCCATTGGGAGGTCTGGGCCTTGGGAACGAAGAGCATCACCCGGGGGTCCTCGTAGACGACGAGGCGCGCGTCCCGGTCTTTTCGACCGTCCATCCGTTGGTTGTTTCGGATCGCCCGGAGATAAGCCGAAAAAAAATCGGTGCGGTGGCGTCGCCTGAACCGATCGGCAAAATCGGCGACGAGATCCCCGAAGGCGAAGGTTTTCGGGTTTTCATCCCCGACGGCCCCGGCATCGGCGGTTTCAGGCGGCTCAACCCTGGAAAAGGTTCCCGGAATCAGGGCGTACTGCTGGTGGATCTGCTGGTGAGAGGCGTGGAGGCGGTAGCCGCTGGGGGAGAAATCGAACCCGAAATTCCATCCCCACAAAGTGGCTGAAAAATCGAGTTTTTTTCCGCTTCCGTCGGCGGAAACGGCCTTCATGACCGCTGTCCTCACCTGTTCCAGTTCCGGAACCGACAGGGTTCTGCGACGGACCGGAAGGGGGATGTCGAGGGTGTCGGCCATGCGGGCATAGGTCCGCTGATAGTAGAGGTGGCGCATGCCCCGGATGTCCGTCTCCGAAAGATCCCTGATCCGGTAACGCACGGCGTCGTCGGCCATGTTGGCGGCGTAGTGGCCCCAGGGGATGTAGCTGTTCCGGCGGAGATATTCGAAGACGTGACTTTTTCCGCCGTCGGCCCGAAATTCCCCCATGATCTCGCTTTGGCCCTGAACGCCGGGGCGAAGGACCATCACCCCCCGGTAGTCCTCCGGGAGACGGGCATTGTTGGCCAGCACCTCACACAGGGTGTGGTCCTTGATCCGGGCCTTGAAGCTTCCGCGCGGATCCCTTTCATACCGAAGACCGATGGGGCGCCGGGTGTCGGGGTTCCGCTCGAAGTCACAGCAGTGATCGGCGATCCGCTCCAGGTCGCGGGGGTCCGTGGCGTTGGCCGCCAGCGCGAGGAGCAGGGGCCTGGGAAGCAGGCGAAACAAAGCGTCGATCCGGGAAGGGTCGGGACATTCGTCGAGCCACTTTTCGAGGGTGCCGGTGAGGGAAACCTCCGGACGTTCCGGGAGAGATATGGTCGAGGGGTTTTCGGCGATACGGTCGGCGCTGGATTTGATGATGAAGGTGGCGCCCCGGAACGGGAACGGATTGGCGATTTCATAGATGACGTCCGCCCTGGGTTCGGACACGTCTCCGGGCGGAATATTGGTGGTGTTTTTCACCTCGGTGCCGTCTTCGCAGGCGCCCAGGGTTCGGAGGGGATCGGTCTCGCGAAAATTTCCGACATGGAAGCCCGGCTCGTGAATACCGACGACAAAACGACCGTCGGGGGTGACGCAGGATCTCAGGTTCATGGTGCCGTTCCTTTGTTGATGATGAGTTTCCGTGAGCGACGGATAAAAGGGGAAAAAACTGGTTTCCCATTAGCATATTTCCGTATTCAGTCAAGAGGGATGGGTTCATCGGCGGGAATCTGATTTTCCATATGTGAATTTTTATCGAAATTTGTTATGTTCGTTCTCAAATCAGGGCTTTCGTTGGAATAACCGGATGAAACCCCAAGACCGGAGAGCGAAGGCTGAAGGGGTACGAAAGCCCCGCTTGCCGGGGATGCACTCCTTCAGCCTTCGGTCTTTCATGAGGGACAGCAGTTTTGACCGTAAAACGGGCGATGGACACAGGAAGCGGAACATTACGTATATCGGCGAGGGAGGAGACCTTATGCTGGTGAAAAACTGGATGAGCCGGCGACTGATCACCGTCGACATCGACGCCGCCATGGCGGATGCCGTCAAGTTGATGAAAACGAACGACATTCATTTACTCCCGGTGCTCGATGGGGAGAAGCTTTCCGGCATTATTACCGACAGGGACCTCAAAAGGGCCTCCGCATCCGATGCCACGGCTCTGGAGATGTATGAACTCATCTACCTCCTGTCCAAGATCAGGGTGAGTGATATCATGACCCGGAAGATCATTACACTGGCGCCGGATACGACGGTGGAGGAGGCTGCGGAGGTCCTTCTGAAACAGAAGATATCCGGTGCGCCGGTGGTGGATGATGCCGGCAGGCTCCTGGGGGTCATCACCAAAAGCGATCTTTTCAGGATGTTGATTGCCCTCACCGGGTTGCCGAATCGGGGCATTCAATTCGCTCTCAAGGTCAAAAACCGACCTGATGTGATTCCGGAGCTGATGGCGATCTTCGGAGAATACGAGGGTCAGCTCGTCAACGTTCTCATTTCCCACAAACCCACGACCGATCAGAAATTCGTCAAGGTCTACTTCCGGATTCTCGGCCTCGATCGCTCCAGACTGGATGCCTTGAAGGAGGATCTCAGGGAAAAGGCGACCTTGCTCTATCTTGTGGATTATTTCGAAAACAGGCGGGAAATTTACGACGCCGAAGGCAACTGAACGGCATCGGCCATCGTCCTTCACTCAAAACCGATACATAGGAGTCGTACAATGAAAACGGCCTTGAGCATCGCCGGCTCGGATTCCTCCGGCGGGGCCGGCATCCAGGCGGATCTCAAAACCTTTCAGGCGCTTGGCGTTTTCGGCATGAGCGCCGTCACGGCGGTTACCGTTCAAAATACGCGGAAAGTCTATGATGTTCAGGAAATGACGCCCGAGATCGTCCGGGGCCAGATTCGATGTCTGTTCGACGACATCGACATTCATGCCGTCAAGATCGGGATGGTGTCGAGCATTCCCCTTATTCGCGCCGTGGCCGAGGCGCTTGGGACGGTATCGCCACCGCCCGTCGTCCTGGACCCGGTGATGATTTCCAAAAGCGGCTACCGTCTGTTGAAGGCGGACGCCCAGGCGGCCCTTGTCACCCTATTGTTTCCCCTGGCGGAAGTGGTCACGCCCAATATCTACGAGGCCGAAGCTTTGGTGGGGACGTCAATCCGAACCGTCGGCGAGATGGAGACGGCGGCGGCGGGAATCCTGGATCTGGGCGCGAAAAAGGTGGTGGTAAAAGGGGGACATCTCGGGGAGGCCGGGGCCACGGACGTTGTCTATGACGGCCGGGAATTCCGCAGGCTGGAGAGCCGTTGGATCGAGACGAAAAACACGCATGGGACCGGGTGTACGTTTTCGTCGGCGGTGGCCGCTCACCTGGCGTTGGGCTTTGGGTTCTTCGAGGCCGTGACCCGGGCCAAAACCTACGTCACGGGCGCCATCGCGCACGCCCTTGCCATCGGGAAGGGCCACGGCCCCACCCATCATTTTCACGATCTTTACGCCCGGGCGGGGATGGCGGTATAGCGGTCTCTCCCCGCGGGAACGGGGAGAGACCGCCGGCATCGGTTGACCGAAGGCTACCAGCCCCAGGTCAGGTACTCGTGGATGGAATCCGCCGCCTTCCGGCCGGCTCCCATGGCCAGGATCACCGTTGCGGCGCCGGTGACGATGTCGCCGCCGGCCCAGACCCCTCGTTTGGTGGTCTTGCCGGTCTCGGGATCGGCCGCGATGTAGCCCCATCGGTTCAACGTCATATCCTCGGTGGACTGGGTGAGCAGGGGATTGGCTCCCGATCCCACCGCCACGATCACCAGGTCGCAGGCCATTTCGAAATTGGAGCCCGATATGGGAACGGGCCGGCGCCGGCCGGAGTCATCGGGTTCTCCCAGTTCCATTTTGAGGCATTCCATGCCGGTCAGCCGGCCCTGGTCGTTGCCTAAATATTGGACGGGGTTGGTGAGCAGAAAAAACTCGATGCCCTCCTCCTCGGCGTGGTGAATCTCGGCGGTTCTGGCGGGCATCTCGTCCCGCGATCTTCTGTAGACGATCTTCACGCTGTCTGCCCCCAGCCGCATGGCGGTCCGGGCCGCGTCCATGGCGACGTTGCCGGCGCCCAGGACGACCACGTTTTTCCCCATGGGGATGGGGGTGTCGACCTCGGGAAACTTGTAGGCCTTCATGAGGTTGGCCCGGGTCAGGTACTCATTGGCGGAAAGAATGCCGATGAGGTTCTCGCCCGGAATGTTCATGAAGCGGGGCAGGCCGGCGCCTACGCCGACATATACGGCATCGTAGCCTTCCTGGAAGAGTTCGTCCACGGTGACGGTCCTGCCCACCACCATGTTGCAGGCGACGTGAACCCCCAGCCGCTCGAGGAAATCGACCTCGTGGGCCACGATGGCCTTGGGCAGGCGGAATTCCGGGATCCCGTAGACCAGGACGCCGCCGGGCTTGTGAAAGGCCTCCATGACGGTCACCTCATGACCCTTGACGATGAGGTCGCCGGCCACCGTGAGGCCCGAGGGGCCCGAACCGACCACCGCGATCTTTTTGCCGGTGGAAGCTTTGCGCGGCGGCAACTCTCCGGTGTTGTTTTCCCGTGCCCAGTCCGCGGCGAATCGCTCCAGGTTGCCGATGGCCACGGGAGCGCCTTTCTTGTTCAGGACGCATTGTCCCTCGCACTGGATCTCCTGGGGGCAGACCCTGCCGCAGACCGCGGGAAGGCTGTTCCTGGTCCAGAGATTCCGGATGGCGCCCTTGAAATCGCCTTCGGCGATCCGCGCGATAAATCCGGGAATATCCACGTTGACGGGACATCCTTCCACGCAGCTTGGTTTCTTGCACTGCAAACAGCGACCCGCTTCGATAACTGCGGTTTCGGCGGTGTAGCCCGTGGGCACCTCCGCGAAGTTTCTTCTCCGGATTTCAGGGGCCTGTTCCGGCATGGCCTGCCTGGAGACCGTCTCTTTTCTGGCTTTCTTTTCCGACATGTGTTGCTCCTATTGCTCCATTCTGCAGAAATCGTTATAGCAGCGCCGTTCGTCCTCGCTGTAGGCCTGAAGGCGCTTCATAAGTTCGTCATAATCAACCTTGTGGCCGTCGAATTCCGGCCCGTCGACGCAGGCGAACCGTGTTTCGCCCCCGACGGTGACGCGACAGCCGCCGCACATGCCCGTGCCGTCGACCATGATGGGATTGAGGCTGACCAGCGTCGGGACATTGTATTCCGCCGTGATCCCGGAGACGAATTTCATCATGGGCACCGGGCCGATGGCCACCACCTGCCTGACGTCCTCCTTTTCCAGGATTTCCTTCAGGGCTTCGGTGACGAATCCCGGACGCCCGTAGGAGCCGTCGTCGGTGCAGACGTGGAGTTCATTGGACGCCGACCGCATCTTGTCCTCGAGGATCAGAAGGTCCCGGTTCCGGGCGCCGATGATGCCGATGACGCGGTTGCCGATCTCCTTGAGTGCCCGGGTGATGGGGTGCAGTACGGCGATGCCGGTCCCGCCCCCGACACAGACCACCGTACCCTGTTTTTCCAGATGGGTGGCTTTCCCCAGAGGGCCGATGACGTCCTGATAACCGTCCCCCACGTTGAGGGTCTTGAACAAGGCCGTACTTTTGCCGACGACCATGTAGATGATCGTGATGGTGCCTTTATCCGGGTCGGTGTCGGCCATGGTGAGGGGGATCCGTTCGCCCTCTTCGTTGGCCTTGATAATGACGAATTGTCCCGGTTTGGCCTTCCGGGCGATGAGGGGCGCGGCGATTTCATTCAGAATCACCGTACCGCCGGCCATTTCTTCTCGCTTTACGATTTCAAACATCTTGAAAAATACCTCCAGATCGGGGTTTCCCGTTTCGTCCTCAGCCGGTGGTGCCGCGATCCGGTTGAGCGCTTGGGCGGGAAAAACATGGGTGTTGGTGCCCAATGCGAGTGAAAAATTATGAGAATGCCCAAAAAAATATCGAAATACTCATCCTGATCAGCGTATTATATGGCCGCTGCAAGCGCATGGTATCATCCAAGCGCATGATATCGTCATAGATGAGGATTTCGCGTTGAAAAAAAGTATCGCCAAAAAATTTAACGACTGCAAGCAAAAAAATAAAAATCAATGGAGATCCATTTCGGGAAAGAGAGTGTCTTGATGAAACTGTTCGACAGCCATTGTCATCTGAACGATAAAAGCTATGCCAAGGACATTGACCAGGTGCTCGGCCGGATGGCGGACGCCGGCGTCGGTGCCGCCATGCTGGTGGGCGTCAACCGGGAGGATTCGGAAAAGGCGGTCCGGCTTGCCGCGTCCAGCCCTGTCCTCTATGCGTCGGTGGGCGTCCATCCCCATGACGCCGCAACCTGTTCCGAGGAGACGCTCGCGGCACTGAGTGCCCTTGCCGCGCATCCCAAGGTTCGGGCCTGGGGTGAGATCGGGCTCGATTTCAACCGGATGTTCTCGCCGAGGGACGTTCAGGAGCGCTGGTTCCTTCGGCAGCTCGAGACGGCGGATGATCTGGATCTGCCGCTGATTTTTCACGAAAGGGATTCCGGAGGACGGTTTCTGGAGATCCTGAAGGCCACCCATGGAGAGCGACGACGGGGCGTGGTCCACTGCTTCAGCGGTAACCGGAGGGAGCTCTCGGCTTACCTGGATATGGGATATCATATCGGGATTACCGGCATCCTCACCATCCAACAACGCGGGGCCGAACTTCGGGCGTTGGTCCCAGCCATCCCGATGGATCGGCTTCTGATCGAAACCGACGCGCCTTACCTGACGCCCGCGCCTCAAAAGAACCGGACCCGCCGAAACGAACCCGCATTTGTAGTCTCGACCCTCCTGAAACTGGCCGAGATTCGGGGCGAGGACCCGGAGGTTCTTGCGGCGGCCACATGGAACAACGCCTGTCGCCTTTTCGGCATCCCCCTGGAATCGTAAGGAAAGACCGCGGCAACGCCGCGGTTTATTCCTCGTCTCCCTGACTCATTTCGGTGATCCGGCATTCCGGATCACTCATGCAGGGCGCACCCTCGATCCGCATGACCGTGATGCCGTTTCGAACGCGTTCGACAATGAAGCGCTTGCCGCAGACGTCGCAACGGTTGTAAACCGGAGCATAATCCACTGCGGGTTCAAGGGTGACGAATCCCCCGCAATAGGGGCATCGATCCATGCTCTCGGTTTCCGAGGCGTTGAGATACGTGGTTGAATAGGTTTTCATGGCGTTCCTCCGTTCAGGGGCTAGGGTTTTGTTGAGCGCGACCGAACTTGCCGGATGCCATCCGTAACACAGGGGCAGCAGGGTTGATACTGATGAGGATCAGACGATGGGCCCGGGAGGGGTGAGTTCCCGGGCCATCGTTGTAGGAGGTAAGGCAAATCTGTATTCGCCCCGTATCCGAATATCCAAGCAATTTATATGCCTGATGAATGGTTTGGCCGTCGCCGTGACCTGAAATAAAGACGAAACCATCCGTGAACGGCTTGTCCGCGTGGCGGGGAGGCTTTGCCGGGGAAGCCTGACGGACGACTTCACCCCTGAAAGGGTGTGATATCAATTTCGTCTTGAAATGGATTGCCATCGGCTCTCCGCGGTCCCGAGGTGTTCAATTATCGAATTTACAAGTGTTAAACAGTTAAGTATTTTAACGGTCGCTAAGGAGGCAATCTCTTTCCTATAGGCTGAAGGCTGAAGACTGAAGGCTGGAGACTGAAGGCTGGAGGGTGAAGGCTGGAGACTGGGGGGCGGCGGGTGGCAGTTTAAAACTGGAGGGGATGAACGCTTCGTTCTTTACAGGTACATCCCCTCAGCCGATGAACACCGATTGTTCTATTGCCTTTCATGACCTGCCCGTGGAGGCCCATATCAACCCCGCTGCGTATTCACCTGAAGAGATGCGACGATTCTGTAGACAATCATGGGAATATCTGATAAGGAAAGCCGAGTTTTTATCTGCCGTTCGCACCCGCGAAAAGAGGGCTTACCCTTTTGGAGAATCCACTGCGCATTAGAATATCTTCCTGATTTTATTTTGAATTTATCTCAATCAAGCGTATTTGATCTCTTTAATTACAATTGACATACCGGTTAGGTGTTGTTAAAATGTCGAACTTTTTTGAGTGTCATAACTTTTTCTTTTTATAAGAAATCTCGAGCCAGATATGCGGAATATGAACATTAGCAAGATGCAGGATCCACTGTCGCGGGAGGTCATCATCGTCAATGAGCTGGGCCTCCATGCCAGATCCGCCGCGAAAATTGCGGCGATCGCCAGCCATGCCGAATCACAGGTGACCATTTCGAAGGGGGATGAGATCGTAGATGCCAAAAGCATCATCGACATGCTGACCCTGGCGTGCGGAAAAGGCATGCGAATCACCATTAACGTCGATTCGGATGCGGATGCCGAGATTCTGAGCAAAATTGCGGAACTCGTTGAAAACGGTTTCGGAGAATAGCGGGTATGACCGAAAACGAATCACAGGAGATTGTGCTGAAAGGCCTGGGCGTCGCCCCGGGCATATGCATCGGCAAGGCGTATCTGGTCGATAAGGAAGGGGTCAATGTCGTCAAGAAGTACTATATCGCCGAGGCGGATCTCCACAAGGAGGAGATTCGGTTCAAGTCGGCGGTGAGTCGGGCCAGACAGGAGCTTGCCGCCATCATCCAGGAAACCCCGAAAGAGCTTCGCCAGCACACCGCCATTCTGGAAACCCACATGGTCCTGCTGCAGGACAAGCTGCTGTACGGTCAGACCCTCGACACCATCCAGCGGTTTCGATACAATGCCGAATGGGCCCTCAAAAACGTCGTCGACGAACTCAAGGCCATGTTTCAGAACATGAGCGAGCCCTATTTCAGGGAGCGGGGTGCCGACATCGTCCACGTCTCGGACCGGATCATGCGGAACCTGGTGGGGGGAGATGCCGTCAACATCAGGGATATCGACAAGCGGGTCATTCTGGTGGCCAAAGACCTCTCTCCCGCTGAAACCAGCCAGATCCAACTCGAACGGATCAAGGGACTCGTGACCGACGGCGGGGGCATCGCCTCCCACACGGGCATCATCGCCCGGACCCTCGAAATTCCCGCGGTGCTGGGCCTCAACAACGCCACCCAGATCATCCGGAACGATGATTTCATCGTAGTGGACGGCTCCGCCGGCCTTTTGATCATCCATCCCACGGAACAGACCCTGATGGAGTATGAGGAGCGGGCCGCTCGATACGAACGCCACCGAGCCCTCATCGCCCGGGAGAGCCGCATGCCGGCCAAGACCTTGGACGGCATCTCCATCCAGGTCATGGGGAACATCGAGCTCCCCGAGGAGGTGGTCGCCGTAAGGGATTACGGCGGCAACGGCATTGGCCTGTATCGAACCGAATTTCAGTACCTGGGCCGGCGCGGATTCCCCACGGAGAACGATCTTTTCGACAAGTATCGGGACGTGGTCGAGGTGATGACGCCCCGGCCCGTCACCATCCGAACCCTCGACATCAACGGCGACAAAGCCCTGCCCGGCCAGTCCGGCAACGGCGAGGCAAATCCGGTCCTGGGGCTTCGGGCCATCCGCTATTGCCTCAAGAAGCCCGAGATCTTCAAGACCCAGCTTCGGGCCATCCTCCGGGCGGCGCTTTACGGCAACGTGCGCATCATGTTTCCCATGATCTCCTGCTGCGAGGAGGTCCGGCAGGCCAAGACGCTTCTGAAGGAGGCCGCCGAGTCCCTGGCCGCCGAGGGCATTGAATTCGAATACAATGTCGACGTCGGCATCATGGTGGAGGTGCCGTCGGCCGTGGCCATCGCCGACATGCTGGCCGACGAGG
Organism: Desulfococcus sp.; assembly: GCF_050178255.1. Lineage (NCBI taxonomy): Bacteria > Pseudomonadati > Thermodesulfobacteriota > Desulfobacteria > Desulfobacterales > Desulfococcaceae > Desulfococcus > Desulfococcus sp. The sequence continues at coordinate 38,570 of NZ_JBFXGG010000027.1, forward strand.
TCGATTTTTTCAGCATCGGCACCAACGACCTGATCCAGTATGCCCTGGCCATCGACCGGGGAAACCGGTATGTCTCCCACATGTACCGGCCGCTTCACCCCGCCATCATCCGCATGATCAAGACGGTGGTGGACGTGGGCCACCAGAAGGGCATCAAGGTCTACATGTGCGGGGAGATGGCCGGCGACCCCATTCATCTGCCGGTGCTCCTGGGCCTGGGACTGGACGAACTCAGCATGAACCCCCAGTCGATTCCCCTGGTGAAAAACGCTATCCGGAAGCTGAGCATCAAGGAGAGCCGGGCGTTCATGTATCGGATTTTCAAAGACAAAAAAGAGGGCCAGATCGAATCGTTCCTCAAAAAGGCCTACGCCGGCGTCCTGTTCGATCTGGATATCGATGAGGACGAAATCGCCGTCTGAACGGACACGGCGTCAAAGGGAGAAAAGGATTGAAAAAAGAAGGGCGAAAACTGATCGCCAACAACAAGAAGGCCCGGTTCAACTATTTCATCATCGACAAGTTCGAGGCGGGCATGGTGCTTCTGGGCACCGAGGTGAAGTCGCTCCGCATGGGCAAGACCCATCTCAAGGACGCCTACGCCAAAATCGTGAACGGCGAGGTCTTCGTCTACCAGATGCACATCGGCCCCTATCCCTTTGCCTACTACGACAACCACGACCCCCTGAGGCCCCGGAAGCTTCTGCTGCACAACTACGAGATCAAGCGGCTCTACGGCAAGGTGAACGAGCAGGGGCTTTCCCTGATCCCCATGGACCTCTATTTCAAGGACGGCAAGGTCAAGATGACCCTCGCGCTCTGCAAGGGCAAGCGGCTCCACGACAAGCGCGATGCCATCCGGGAGCGGGACACCCGGCGGGACATGGACCGGAGTCGGAAAGACGGCTACTGATTCCCTTGACAAACGACCGAAAAACCATTAAATTTATATTGTAAAAAAGGTTCTTTTCCAAATTATATCCTTATGGGGGCGAAACGGCTTCGACGGGGATAAAGAAGCATTGATTGCATGTCGAGGTTTCCTGCTGCTCGTTAAACGCGGGAAATAAATATAATCGCAGACGATTATAACTACGCCGTAGCCGCTTAGGCGGCTTCCGTTCTGCCAGGTTCCTCCCGCGGACCTGAACAGAGCGTCGACTTAGCGGGATAGTTGGTCCGGATTGCCTGGCTCCGGTCCGGCGAACGTTACAGGCTGGCCTTATACGGTATCCCGTCCGGAGGAGACCGTAAAAGGCGAGAATAAAATTCCGGAATAAGCATGTAGATATCAATGTGGAATGTTTTCGGACGCGGGTTCGACTCCCGCCGCCTCCACCATTTAGAAAAGACAAACCCGTCTCTCTGGGGTCATTCTCCGGGGTGACGGGTTTTCTTTTTCCCCTTGTTTCTAAAGGGGTTGCGCCCGTTTCACATCTTTCCAAAGCACCTCTTCGCA
>NZ_JBFXGG010000028.1:0-39690 GCF_050178255.1 Desulfococcus sp.
TCTCTTCAGTTTGCCGTCTTCTTTATCGTCGTTGTCGGCCTCTATTTCGCGATCCCCCATCGCTTCCGCTGGATGATGCTGTTGGCGGCGAGTTACTATTTTTATATGTGCTGGAAGGTCGAATACGTCCTTCTCATCATGTTTTCCACCGCCGTCGACTACGTTGCCGGTCTCCGAATGTCGAAGATTCCCGATCGGCGCGGGCGTCGGAAATACCTGTGGCTCAGCCTCTTCTGTAACCTTGGCATTCTCTTTTTCTACAAGTACTTCAATTTTCTGAGTCGGTCCGTGACCGGGGTCCTACAGACATGGAACATTTTCTATGAGGCGCCCCTCTTCCATGTGCTGTTGCCGGTGGGGATTTCTTTCTACACCTTTCAGACCCTGAGCTACACCATCGATGTTTACAGAGGGCGGATTCCGGCTGAACGACATCTGGGAATTTATGCGCTTTATGTCGCATTCTGGCCCCAGTTGGTGGCCGGCCCTATCGAGCGTACCCATCATCTTCTGCCCCAATTCCGGGAACGATACGCATTCAACTATGATCGGGTGGTGGGCGGCCTGCGTCTCATGCTTTGGGGGCTTTTCAAGAAGGTGGCGGTGGCCGATCATCTGGCGGTCTATGTCAATCGTGTATACAACCATGTGGATGACTACCAGGGCCTGCCCCTCATGACGGCCACATTTTTCTTTGCCGTGCAGATCTATTGCGATTTCTCGGGCTACACCGACATGGCCCGGGGGGCTGCAAGGATCATGGGCTACGATCTCATGGAAAACTTTCGGCGGCCTTACTTTTCCAAGTCGATCCGGGAGTTCTGGCAACGCTGGCATATTTCCCTTTCGACCTGGTTCCGGGACTATGTCTACATCCCTTTGGGCGGCAAACGGGCTTCGACGGAGCGCTGGTATGCCAATCTCTTCGTGACCTTCCTGCTGAGCGGACTCTGGCATGGGGCCAACTGGACTTTTGTTATCTGGGGTGCCCTTCACGGCATCTACCTGATCCTGGAGAACCTGACCGGATTTTTTCAGACACGCCTGGCGAATCGTTGGTTTCCCGGCGAGGGGGCCCTCATGAATCGAGCCGTCCGGGCGAGTCTTACCTTTGCGATGGTCTGCTTTGCCTGGATCTTCTTCCGAGCCAACACGGTGGGTGACGCCTTTGCCGTTATCGGGAAGATATTTCTGATAGATCTGGAAAACCTTGGGGTTGAGGTGGTCGGATTGACCTCATTTTTTCGGTCGGTGCTGCTGGTGCTCATCCTCTTTGCGGTGGATGCGGTCGACCGTCGCACGGGGATCCAGACCGCCTTGACCCGACTGCCTGTCGTCGTTCGATGGTCGATCTATACGACGGTGCTCTGGGCGGTCATGATATCGGGAATTTTCGGCGTGCAGCAAGAGTTTATTTACTTCCAGTTCTGATGAAACCTCGGATTGATGATGCAGGCAAGAAAATTTTTTATCAAAGTGCTGGTCTTCAGCCTTCTCAACGCCGCGATCCTGACCGGCATTCTCCTTTTCTTCTCCGGGCGGCAGCGCGACGTCCGCCTGGACATCGACGTCACCGAGTCGAATCTCCTCGTGATGGGTGAAAATCAGCATTACGGCGTCGCCATTCTGGGAACCTCCAGAGGCCGGGTGCTTTCCAGGGACGGTCATCACCGGATGCTCGAGGCGATCCTGGGCGAGCGGGTCATCAACCTCTCCAAGGGCGGCGGGGGCGGACTCATGCCCGCCGAACTGCACCTTTCTCACTTCTACAGCAGAGGAAACACCGTTGACCACATTCTCTACCTCGTGGATCCCTGGGTCTTCTTCTCCGCCATCAATAACGAACACAACGATTTTTTTCTTCGCGACGAACCCTTCGAACTCTCGATTCTCTGGAAGCTGATTCTGGACCGATACCCCCCGGATCGGATTTTTTCCTACCTGCAGATGATCGCGGTGGACGACTGGGCGGGAATCTCACGTTACGCCGGCCCAGGGCTCACCAAGGGGACATTGAGGAGAATCGACCGCACGAAACTGGAAGAGGCCCGGCAGCACTATTTAGAACGTTACGGCAAGGGGAATTTCGAACGCTACAGCCGTTTCGTCGACCGGATCAACGCCATGGCCCTGAAAAACGGAAGCCGGATCACCTACGTGATGCTGCCCCTTCTGATTCCCGATTTTCCAGGACTGAAAGCCGTGGACCGGAAGCTTTCGGCGGCTGCAGCCGGGGGAGGCCACGTCGGTTACGTGAATCTTGCAACGGCGATGCAGGATCGGCGTTTTTTCTACGATCACATGCACTTCAACAAGACCGGGATCGCGCATTTCGCTGAAAACGCTCTTGGCCCGATTCTTCGAGGAGAGGCGCCGACTTTGGAGACGGGCGTTCGATCTGAACCGCAATGATCTACACTCAACTTTCGACGTTCACATGACGGCGACCGGAAAGAGGTGCCGGGAAGGTACGGGCCCATGAATCCCGAAAGTTGAGATGTACAAATGATGAATGTCCGGAGCCTGTGGTCTGTCTGAGGATTCACCACAGGGATGAACTGATGAAACATGTCGATCCCCCGCCATCGTCTTCCTGATCCGAATCCGTGGGGGGCGGCGGTACCGGATCGCCATCGTCGTTTTCGTCCGGATTCGAGGATGGCGGAACGTGTGCATCCAGATTTGCCGACACCCGATCGGCGAGCAGCGCGTGCATTGCGGTGGTCGGATGCCGGTCATCCCAAAACAGATGTCCGGCGCCGTCAAAATTGTTTTCGATTTGAAAATTAGGCGACGGTTCGGTCACGTTGCTGAATCCAAAGGCGGCAGGATCCTTTTGGACCGCCGCAAAAAAAGAGAAAACATCGAATTCATAGAGGGTCACCTCCGGGTGATCGATACTGAAGCGGTCAATCATTTTGACCAGTTCGGCATTGAAATTGAGGGAAAACGCAGTCGCCGGCGTGGCGTCCGACGTGCCCAGGGTGTCGGGGATGGCGCCCAGGTCAGGCAGGTTCAACAGCAGAATATGCTGCGCCTCCAATGCCGCCAGGCGTTCCATGGCTCTGTTGATGTTGTCCACCGCATTCTGAAAGTCGCCGTTGCCGTTCAAAAAATCATTGCCGCCAATCCATATGATGAACAGTGAATCATGGGAAAGCGGGAGAGCTTTGGCCGCGGTATACGAGGTTACCTGTTCGATCAGACCCGGCGGCACCAGTCCGTCGCTTTGAGCCCCACCGAGAGCCCGGTCATCCAGGGGTGCATTCATGTGTGTCAAATCGGCCAGGTATTCGACCCACACCGGACCGTTGGAGAAACGGCCCTGGTAATAAAGGGCGGGGTCAGGATGGAGTTGGTTTTCAATCAGGAAAAGATTGCCGTTATCCGACAGGCTGTCGCCGAAAACGACAATTTCATCGAATACAGACGGTGAAACGATGGGCGGCGGCGGTGGATCAGGGACAACGGCTCCCAAAAAATCCACAAGGGCATTTTGCCAGGCATCAGCCATCTTGCCGTATCCATCGTCATTGGGATGGAGCCAGTCCGCCATATCGTCCGAATAATTGAGCGCATGCTCCATATCCACAACGACGATGCTGTCCCCGTCGGCTTTTCTCTGCGACGCCATCGCCTGAAGATTCAGGTTATATGCCGAGGTGTCCGGGCTATGCGGCACCCGGTCGATGATCAATGCGAGAAATACCGTGATGTCGATATCGTAAAGATAAATGTTATCCAGGATACGTTCCACCTCTTCCGTGTCGGTGGTCAGGCAGTTTGTCCCGATATGCAGGAGTACGATATCGGCTGGGTTTTGCACCAACTGGGAATATACATCATCCGCTACCTTTGAAGCACAGATTCCGCCATAACCTTCGTGATTGACGTCAAAATCAGGTTCCGCAAGACTGCCCGACAAACGGTTGCCCACGAAATCCACATCATAACCGAGTTCGGTGAGACCGATATAAAGCGGTTGGCGGTATCCGGTGATATAGTCCTCTGTTCTTGGATCCGGAGACGTATACATGCCGTAGGTAATGGAATCTCCCAGAGGCATGATTCTGACGAGTGCATCAGCGGAACTTGCCGCAAAGATGCATGTAATGATCAATATAATACTTCTCAATAATTTGAAATTTATGAAGTATTGAACCGGATATTTCCTGGATAACAACATTCAATCCTCCCGAACAAAAATGGACGCTGGACGTTTCAAACAAAGAGTCGAACTTCTTATCGGCAACCGGTTTTTCGTATTGAGAAATCCTGGGCAGTAAATAAAGAGAAAAACATTTTTTGTCAATAATTATAAATGCCTATAAGTTAAGCAATGGGCGTTGTGAAAAAATCCTGTAACCGTTTAAGCGGCGAACAGACGGCCGCTGGCGTGCCGTTACGAATGACGGCTGCGAGAATCACCGGTTCCGAGGTTGTCGACAGGCCAGCCAGGCCAGACCGAAGATATCGAGAGTGATATCGTTGCGTTTAGGGGCGATGGCGACCGTTTCCAGCAGGGTGGTCCTGGGCGAAAAACGTTTCTCAACGGCGTCGATATCGTCTCGAAACTGAAGGTCCAACGCCGCTATCTTGTCCCGCACGGCATTGGCCCGTTCAACGGCACGATCCACATCCTTCTTTTCCTTATGGATCCGACCGGCGGATTTGACGGCGGTGCCCATTCGGGAGGCCGACGCGGCGCTTGCGACCTTTCGTCCCAGAAAGGCCCCCAGGATGGCGCCACCGAAAGAAACGGCCGATTGAAGACCTTGGGAGCGAACCTGATCCCGTTCCCGTTCGACGGCCTGCTCAGCCAGCATGAGCCGGTCCTGGAGACGGGCAAACCTGTCGGCGTATTTTCGACGCAGTTTTTCGATCGCCGTATCCCGAGCCTCCCGTTCCGCCAGGGAGACGCGTATCCGGAAGGCGCTCTCAGATTCCCCCGGCCGGCTCGTCAGCTTGAGCGCCGTTGCCTGGTAGATCGTGAGGGGACGGTTAAGGCGAACCCATCGCAACAGGTCTTTGCGCCATTTATCATAGGCGGCCGTTTTGTGCGCCGCGGGAGGGAGTTCGGCGTATTCGGCATGATCCGGCGGAACAGTGCCGAGGGCTGCAGATGCCACCGGAACGGCACTGCCCCAGTCAAGAGGGACGGGGCCGTTTTGGAATTGAGCGAACAGGGTTACCGATTGGATCAGGTCGACGCCATACCGGAGGTGGCGGTAATGGATGCTCATCCGGCCGATGAGGCCGGGGAGGTATTGGTCTCCCGCACCCGCACCTGAGGCGGGGAGGTAATAGGTATCAATCCCAGGCGGCGGCAAAGGCGGGATAGCGGTTCTCGACGGCAATGCCGGCGGAGGCGATCCCGTTGTCGAGATGGGTTCAGGTATTGTTTCGGGAACCGGGCCGGTGAGCCGACGGATCTGGTCCCGCGTCATGGGGCCGCTCAGATAGGAGAGTGTCCAGCGGGTCTGGAAGATGACCGGGCGGGTTTCGTGGACGTTATGGAGGAGAAAGACCCTTTTGCCGAGGCGCGACAGGATCCCATCCATCCGGTCCCGGTCGAATCCGGTTACGGCCGCGGCGCTGTCCAGGCCTGCCAGCACGCGGGCTCTGTCCTGTTCGGTTTGAAGCCGTCCGATGAACCAGGTGCCCATGTTGGCGAGCCCCTTGTAGTCGAGATCCACGGGATTCTGGGTCGAGAGGACGACACCGAGTCCGAAGGCCCGGGCTTGCTTGAGCAGGTTGAGGAGGGGCTTTTTGGACGGCGGATTGCTTACCGGCGGAAAATATCCGAAAATTTCATCCATGTAGAGAATGGCCCTGAGGCTCGTCGTTCCCGGCTGGGAGCGGATCCATCCTATAATCCGGTTCAACAGCAAGGTTACGAAGAACATGCGCCGGCTTTCCGTCAGATGACTGATGGTGAAGATCGATGCCCGGGGAGTGCCCTGGTCGGTGTAAAGAAAACGAGGGATATCCAGGGGCGGCCCTTCCATCCATGCCGCGAAGCCGGAAACCGCCAGGAGGTTGTTGAGGCGCATGGCCAGTGCGAAACGATCCTTTTCAGGAAAAAAGGCCTCGAGGGCCATGACGCCGATGCGATTGAATGGGGGGAATTGGACGGTTTGAATCAGTCCGGCCAGGTCGAGGGTGCGGTCCTCCGCCCAGGCGTTTTCGAATATGTTGGCGAGGAGAATATGTTCCCGGCTCGATATGGGATTCGCATCGATGCCCAAAAGCGCCAGAAGGCCTGTTACGGTGGAAGCGATCACTTCCTGAAGAAAGTCACTGTCTGCCGCCGCTCCGGCGGGGGGCGGGGCGAATTCGTGCAGAAGGCTCACCGGTCGACCGGCGGTGCTGCCCGGGGTGTAGACGGCAATGTCGGCGGCGGCCCGAAGGCGTGCGATCCGCTCGGGTTCCTGGTCCCATTCCGCCAGGCCCGCCCGCCAGGTTTCAGCTTGCTGCGCGGCATAGGCCTCCGGCGCTATTCCTTGACGAGCCGCGTCCTCGAGAGAAATCCATGGCTGGAAGGCCTCCGCATTCAGGTCTGGGAAACGAAGCAAAAGATTGGGAAGATCTCCCTTGGGATCGATGGCGATGACCGGTATGCCGTCGATGAGCGCTTCTTCGATGAGCCCGATACCCAAGCCGGTTTTGCCGCTCCCGGTCATGCCGATGATGACGGCATGGGTGGTAAGATCCTTGGCGTCATAAAGCATCAGGTCCTGCCGGCAGCACTGATCCTTTGGGTCATAGATTCGGCCGAGGTAGAACGCGCCGAGCTTTTCATAAATCTTTTTCATGAGACTTCCTCAGTGCAAAAGCGCTTTCGTGACCTTCACAGGCGACGTTATCCGACGGTGTTTCATCCCTGGCGCGGGTTGTATCACGTCCCTCGGCCGTTGCACCCAAAACGACGACATTTTCAATCGTCCGATTGGTGCCGGCCGGCAAGGAGACCCGCTCGGATACACTTCAGGAGATCATAAGAATGTTTCCCGTCGAATTTCTCGTAGACGGGCTTCAACAGATGGGCCTGGTCCTCGGGGAGAGATCTGATGACCGATTCGATGTTTTGCTGCTCCTTCAGGGGCAGGGGGACGACTTCGTCGGTGGACAGGCGGCCGGCTTCGATGAGCGCGGCAAGATGCCCGAAGATGGTCATCGGGGTCAACTTTCGCTTGCGGGCGATCTCCTCGGGCGAGCATCCCTGATCGAACAGGGTCAGGGTTTCCGCGACAGTCGCTGAAAGCGCATCCGGCAGCGGCTTGTCCGGCCGGCGCCCGCCCGTTTCCGGCGCGGATTCCCGGATGCTTCGTCCGTGGATCGCCACATGGGCTCGGATGGTCGCCAAAAACGGTTCACCGTAACGTTCCAGTTTTGCTTCGCCCACGCCGAAAATCGTCCTCAATTCCTCGGTGGAGGTGGGCTGGAGTTGGATCATTTCCCGAAGGGTGGCGTCATGAAATACCACGTAAGGAGGGACACCGGCGGCCCGGGCAGTGTCCAGGCGAAGGGTCCGGAGACTTTCCCACAGCGTGATGTCCCCAGGGTCCTTGAAGGCGGGGGGGCCGGCTTTTCGTTTCGGTGTCTCCGGTCTTTCCTGAATCGACGCGACGTCTTTCCTGAAGCGGATGTGCGCTTCACCGACCAACACGGCGCGGCTCTCGGGCGCGAGGAAGAACCCCCCACCCTCCGGATCTGTGGAGAGGTATCCCGCCGCCGCCAGTTGGCGGAAGACGGATTTCCATTCATTTCGGGAAAGCGCCGTGCCGATGCCGAAAGTGGAGACCCGGTTATGGCCGAAACGCTGCACTTTTTCTGTATCCCGGCCGAGCAATACATTGACGAGGTGTTCGGCGCCGAACCGCTGACCGGTGCGGTAAACGCACGAGAGCGCCTTCCGGGCCGCCAGGGTCCCGTCCCAGGTCTCGACATTCCCGAGGCAGACATCGCAATTACCGCAGGGGGACTTCAGGGTTTCGCCGAAATAAGCGAGGAGCATCTGCCTGCGGCACTGGACCGTTTCGGCGTAGCTGAGAACGGCCTCCCCCTTCCGAAAAAGAATTCGTTTGAACTGTTCGCTTCCCGACGATTCGCTGATCATCCGGCGTATGGCCGTCACGTCCGAAAGACCGTATAGCAGCAACGCATCGGCCGGTTCTCCGTCGCGTCCGGCGCGGCCCGTTTCCTGATAATACGCTTCGAGTGTCCGGGGCATGCCCAGATGAATCACGAACCGGACATCGGGTTTGTCGATGCCCATGCCGAAGGCCACGGTGGCCGCGACGACGACACCGTCTTCCCGCAGGAATCGCCGTTGGTTCGACAGGCGCGTACCGTCGTCCATGCCGGCATGGTAGGGAAGGGCGGTGAACCCCATGTCGCGGAGCTTTGCGGCTGTCGATTCAGCCTGACGGCGGCTCAAACAATAGATGATGCCTGAATTCCCCTCGTGTTTGGATTTGAGGAAAGCGACCAACTGCCGGAGTCCCGATTGTCGCGGTTCCGTTCGGTACAGGATGTTGGGTCGATCAAAGCTGGAGATGAAGTTTCGAGCCTTTTCGAGATTCAGCTTTGCGATAATCTCCTTTCGGGTGACGGGATCCGCGGTGGCGGTCAGGGCGATTCGAGGAACTCCTGGAAACTGATCTGAAAGCAGGGAAAGTTTCAGGTATTCGGGCCGGAAATCGTGGCCCCACTGAGAGATGCAATGGGCCTCGTCGATGGCGAACAGCGATATCGGAACGCGACTCAGAAACGACAGGAAGGCGGGCGTTGTCAGCCGTTCGGGGGCCACGTAGAGCAGATCGATCCTTCCGGAGATTGCTTCCGCTTCGACGTTGCGGATCTGATCACGGCTCAGGGTCGAATTGATAAACGCCGCCTGGATGCCGTTCTGGCGAAGCGCATCGGTCTGGTCTTGCATCAGGGCGATGAGGGGCGAGACGACCACCCCGACACCCGGCCGAATCATGGCTGGAATCTGATAACATAAAGACTTGCCGCTACCGGTGGGCATCAGCACGAAGGCATCTTCACCCCGGATAATATGGCGAATGATCGCTTCCTGGTGTTCCCGAAACGCCGAGTAGCCGAAACGGGTGCGTAAGATCTTTTCAGGAGATGAATTGGGGAATCGGATGCCGGATTCGTGATCCATGACAGCGTCCTTTGGGGTTCGCGGATAGGTTCCAGTTATGAATCCCTTTCCAACCAGCATCACGAAAGTCTGAGCTGGAACTGACAATGAATGTTATCATTACCGACAAAAGGAGATCTTGTCAAACGGGTCGCTCAGATCGCCTTCAATCCAGGGTGGAAGGTCCTTACCGATTGACGGGAGCATTGTTTTCAGATAAGGGGTTTTCGTCGGAAATTGTTCGAAATATCAATCGGATTCATCAAGGAAGAGACGGCTATGATCAAAATCAACGAGAATTATCTGAAGCTTCAGTCATCCTATCTGTTCATCGACATCGCCCGCAGGGTTCAGGCTTTTCAGACGGCTCATCCTGACAAGGACGTCATCAAGATGGGCATCGGCGACGTGACCCAACCGCTGCCGCCGGCCTGTATCCAAGCCTTCCATGAGGGCGTCGAGGAAATGGCGAACGCCGAAACCTTCAGAGGGTACGGTCCCGAGCAGGGATATGCCTTCCTTCGCGAAAAGATTGCCCAATACGATTTCAAGGCGCGAGGCGCCGAGATTACGGCGGATGAAATCTTCGTCAGTGACGGCGCCAAATGCGACAACGGCAACATACAGGAAATTTTCGCCCAGGATATCCGGATTGCCGTCCCGGACCCCGTCTACCCGGTCTACGTGGATACCAACGTCATGGCCGGCCGTACGGGGAGGGCCAAAGACGGTCGTTACGAAGGGTTGGTCTACCTCGAGAGCACCCGGGAGAACCGATTCATTCCCGAACTTCCCTCTGAACCCGTTGACCTGATCTACCTCTGTTACCCCAACAACCCGACGGGCGCCGTCATTACGCGGGAGCAACTCAAGGTCTGGGTAGACTACGCCCGCGAGAATCGGGCTTTGATTTTATACGATGCCGCCTACGAGTCGTTTATCCGGGACCCCGGGCTGCCCCGCTCCATTTACGAGATCGAGGGTGCCCGGGAAGTGGCCGTCGAATTTCGCAGTTTCTCCAAGACTGCGGGATTCACGGGCACCCGATGTGCCTATACCGTGGTGCCTAAAATCTGCATGGCATACGACGAAACCGGCGAGCCGCATGCGGTGCACGCCCTGTGGAACAGACGCCACGGCACCAAGTTCAACGGCGTTTCCTATCCGGTCCAGAAGGCCGCCGCGGCAGTTTACAGTGAGGCGGGGCGGATGCAGACCCGAGCGTTGATCGATGGATACATGGAAAATGCGACATTGATCCGACGAGAGATGGAAGCCTTGGGATTCTCGTGTGCGGGGGGGGAGAATTCGCCCTATATCTGGGTGGATGGTCGTCAGGACTCCTGGGCGTTTTTCGATTTTCTGCTCAACAAGGCCGGTGTGGTCTGCACACCCGGCGCCGGATTCGGAAGGTGCGGCCAGGGCTATATCCGCCTCAGCGCATTTAACAGCCGCCGGAACGTCGAACAGGCCATGACCCGCATTCGGACCGCTCTGGCCGGATAGGGGCTCGAAGATCAAACATAGGTCATGGCGGAAAACCCTTTACGTCGTCGTACCGCCTCGAGAAGCCCCACCGTCCCGGTCATCATGTTGTCGCCCCAGGGTGCGCCCATCACCACCGGAAGAGGGGAAGAGCGGATCAGACGGCGTTTGGGACCCGTCGCCAGGATAATCTCGACGGCCGCAAACCCCACGATCCGGCGGGTGTAGGCCCCGTGGCCCCCTTCCGCGAGAATTGCGTCATGGGTAAGACGCCCGTCGGCCAGATCCCGCAGCAGAGTGGTGATGCGATCGCCGGTCACGGCGTGGGTGTGGTACTCGAAAAAGGCGGCCAGTTGGCCGGCGTCGATTATGGCGCCGACGGTGTGCGAGGTGGCGATATCCAGCACCAGGATGGTCTTGAGGTTTCTACAGCAATGATCCATGGAGGCGCCGAGGATCGCCGCCATGCCGCTGTCCATCACGTAGATTTCCGTTGTCGTCAGGTGTGCGGCACTTCGGGCGATGGATTGAAGGCGGTTCATGGCGGCGGGAATTTCATCGCTTCGGTAGAGTAGCGCATGGGGATAGGGGGTTTGTTCCAGGTCCGCCGTGAACAGCCGGTGCCGGTAATCCAGATGGGAGACGCCGGAGGGTGCAACGCCGTGATCCTGGGCGCAGACGGCCACACAGTCGAAGGCGAAAGGAACGCCAAAGCCGGCTACAATTCCTTCGAGCCGATCGCGGTCCAGATCCGCCAGAACCAACGACGTGAAATCCGGCTGCCGTTGAAGAGTGGATACCTTCCGCTCGTCTGAAATCTCGATGCCCGAAGCCGTCACTCGCGAAGGGTCGTGATGAACCGTCGCTGCAGCCGCATGGGTCATCACTACACGCGCGGTTTTGGCCCGCTCCTTCAGAACAGCAGACAGAGGACTCCCTCCCATTTCGCATCCGGTGATTGCCAGGTTGCCGTTGGTGTCCGCAACGGTTTCCGTTATCAGCCGAGCCGGTGATTTCACCACCGCTTTGTAGTGGAGATCCGCAACATCGTCATAATAAAGGACGTCCATGGTTCCGGCGCCGATGTCGATCATCAGGTATCGGCTCATGTCATCTCACTCCTGATTCCTTGTCACCTGGAGGGTGTTCCCTCCTTCTTCCCGGGAGAAACCGCATTCGTTCCGTCTGCGTTTCCCGGGGCTTTGAAATCGAACCCCTTGAAGACGTCTCGGAGGAATCCCACGGACAGGGTGGTGAGGGGATGGATGCTGACCTCCGGGTTGTCCATAGGACCCTTGATGGTGTAATCCGTCGCGATGATGCCCTGTCCGACGATCAGTTTTCCTAAAATCGGTATCATGTCGACCACTTGGTTGAGGATGTTGACCGGGATCACGATGCCTTTGATGTCGGACATCCGTTTTTCAACGTCATAGCTGCCTTCGGCGGTCATGGCGAGGGAGATACCTTCCATCCGACCGCCGTCAAGGGTGATGATGTTGTTCTCAAAGGTCAGGTTTCCATCGAGAGTACCGAAATGGATACCGCCGCTCTGGAGTTGCCCAAGAGCTCCCACGAAGGATGCCATGGAAAGCACCTTGACCAGACCCGGAGCGTTAACCACCAGAAAATCCTTTATTTTTATGCTTCCCGACACGCGTTTTCGGGTCGGCAGAAGGTTTTCGGATTGACCGTCGAAGACCAGGGCGCCGCCCCGAATATTCCCGTAGACATCAATTCCCTTAAGGAGGGTACCGGCATCCGAGGTTTGAATGAGGATTTGTTCCGGATTCGTTTTCCGGGTCACGGCGATATGCAGGGGCGCCTCCTCCCTGAAGGTGCCGTCGATGAGCACCGAATGAATTTTTTCCCCATTCCAGACGATCCTGCCTTTGGGCCGGTTCAGGATGACGCCGTTGGCCAGAAAAACCTTGTCGATATCGAAAGTAATGACGGTTTCAGGTCGCGTTTTCTTATCCTGCGACGGCTGGGTGGATGGATCAGCCGGCGGAGAAGATTTCCCCATTTTGAGAAGTCCGGCGGCATCGAATCCGGAGCCGGTCAGGTTCACCTGGAAACCTTTTTTTTCGTCGAAGGTCAACTCTCCGAATAATTGATGGTTTCCCACATTCAATGGATCAAGTTTAACATCAACGGTTGTCGAAGTGCCGAATGTCGCTTTTCCGCTGCCTTGAATATCCAGTTTTTTCCCCGATAGGATGAGTTCGGACACGGTGAGGATATTCCCGTCGGTCAGCGTGCTTCGGCCTTTAAGGACGGCGGAAGTGCCCACAGGCTTGATCCACCCCCACCGTCTGAGATCGATGGCGGTTTGGGTAAAATCGATTCGGGGTGCCACTTCAATGCCGTCCTCCGTCAAGGTCAGGTTCACATCCGTTTGTATCGTCCCTTTCAAAAAGGGGAGATTCGGCAGGCGTATGTCCTTGTGGTTTTCGGAAGCCACGACTGCCGATAGATGGACGGTTTCCCGGGCTTCGGCGTTTTTTTCCCATCGGACCGAGACGGGGGTCTGTCCGCTCCAGATTTCTCCCTCCACGGAGAAACGGTCGTTTTCAAAGCTTACGGCGGCTGTTCCGTTGGTCAGGTGGAGCCCGAGAAATTCCTTTACGGTGATCTGCGCGATCTTCGAGGCAATGGTGTAATGCACGTCTTTTAGCCCATCCTCTGCATCCATCGGGCCTTTTACATGGATACGGGTTGCAGCGGCGGCGCCTACCAGCGGCGGAAGATCCATCGTCATGGGCGCCCCTCCCGGTATGCTCCGGGCCGCTTCAACCAGATCGGAGGCGGGACCCTCGATCTCGGCAAGGATGTCGATCTCAGGTTCGCCGTTTTGGATGCCGGTGATATCGATCCGGGTTGCGGCGATTTTTGACTGACCCACCGACCCCTTGTCGAATCGTACCTGGGCGGTGTCGGGTGACAGCGTGAAGAGTCCCTCCCCTTTGTCTATGGCGGGCAAGGGGGGAAAATAATCGATCCGGAGGCCGCTGAATTTCCCCTCCACGGCAACGGCCGTCGCCGGCAGCCGCTCAAGGGACGACATAGCGGGGTCAAGATCGATTCTGACATCGGCATGGTGGATGTTTCCGTCTGAAACACGGGTCTGAAGCCATTTTTGCAGACCGCCTGAAAAACGCCGGGGCCAGTATTGATGAAGGATCTGGAAAGGCAAGTCGTCGATGCCGCCTTCGAGTTGGATCCTGGGGTACGGATCCGCTGCCGTTACAACGCCGGAAAACTTGAGTACGGGACCCCCCAAGTCGGTGGAAAAGGCGCTCACCTCGATGCCGGCCGGCGCATAATTGAGTTTGCCCTTGGCTTCAATGCGCTTGATGGGAACCGCGGTGTCCGGGGCGGTTTCCGGCGACAGCTCTCCGTCGATGCCGGTTACGGCCACGGCATTTCGGTCAAGGGATACGAGAAGGGTTTTCTGCGCCCAGCGGTATCCCTGGAAATTCGGGATTTCAAAACCCTGAATCTTTGATGCCGCGTGGTAGTCGAAGGTCTCTTTGTCGAAACGGGACAGGGGCCATTGAAAGGAGAGGCGCGTTTCGGCCTTTCCCGACGCAATTTCAATGGGATAGCCCGTATTGCCCGTCAGGCCGTCAATGACCTTCCTCAGATCATCCGCGGGGCCTTTGGCTGTGGTGCGGATGTCAATGGTGACGGGATCCGCCGTGAATTTTCCGATAACGACTTTTCCGTCTAAGGCCCGCGAGTCATAGTTTCGGGCGGCGGCGACGTCGATGGTGATATCGTGAGCCGTGAATCGGGCTGTGCCTTTGGCATCCGTGATCGGCAAAAGTTTCCCGTGGTATTTCATCGCGACATCGCTGAAGGGCGCGATTACGTCGATAATGCCTTTGGGCAGGACCGGCGCCGCGAGATCCGCCGGTGTGATGCGGATTTTGGCTGTGGCGTCGTGGATCTCTCCCCCGATAAAATGATCTCGAATCCAGTTTCTGGCGACGGGGAATATCTGATAAGGCCAGTATAGGTGGGCCCTGGAAGGATCCAGGTGGTCGACCCGCACATCCAGGGCGACGGCATCGAATTTCCCAAGGTGGTCGACCGTTCCCGTGGTGTCGAAGGTCACTCCGCGTGATTCGATGTGAAGACTTGCCAGTTTCAATTGGGTAAAGCCGTTTTTCAGCCATCCCTTGGCCGTCAATTTTTCAATGGGTACCGGCGTTTCCCATACCTCGGGATGAAATAGGGTTCCTTCCGCGTCGGAGTCCATTTCGAAACGGAGGTTGTCAACCCTGCCGCTGGCGTCGACGCGGAACAACAGTTCAAGCTGTGTCTTGAAATCCAGTCCTCGCAACGGCGCGAGATCCGGCGAGAGTTCAGCCAGAATCGGTGGGTGGAGGTTTGTGAAATGGATTTTGCTTTCGGAAACCTTTCCCGGGTCGGACCCTTTTTCAGGGGGGGCGTGGATGACGGTCTGGAGACGGCTCGCCTGACCATTTACGGCGTAGGATGCCGTCAGGATAAGCTCCGGCGTGGCCTGAACGTGCAACATAGAGAGCACGACGCTGGGCAGGTCCACATTGATGGGGGCCGACTCCCCTGGAAGTGTGAGTCGGCCGTTTGCGGCGTGAAGCCGTTTGAAGTTTTTGTGCCGCTCGGCGAACGCGAACAGATTGTTGAAAAACTGTGGGCTGTTGAGTGTTTCCAATACCGCCGCAGCCGAAGCCGCGCGTTCCGACCCGGCGAGGTGGGAAAGGTCGGCCTCCGGGCGGGAAAGCCATATTTCGATGGGTTTGACGCTACCCAGGAAAAGGCTTGCCAGGCTCAGCCTTACCGTGATGACTGGGAAACGGGCCAACACGGTTTCATCGTTGAGCATGTACCGGGCATCGGTGATGCTGATGCCGGGAACCAGACGCCCTTTGGGCCATGCCGTCCGGATATCCTTGTAGGTTAGCGTGTATTCGGGTGAATGCGGTTGGAGGGTTTCACGGATATAAGGGTCGAAAAACGAGAGGGATGGGGGCTGGATACGAATCCAGGTAAAGATGATGACACCCGCGACGATCAGGCCAAGGATGCATCGGAATAGCCATTTCAAGGTGAATTTCAGATAGATGTTCACGTTTTTCTTGCTTTCGATGAGTTTCTGAGTGCTTGTTGTGCTGCCGCTTTGCTTTCGTCCATATGGAAAAAACTGTCGTTCGAGGTCGTCTCCCGGCTTCCTTCGTGAAGGAATGCGCCGGCCGCCTGATCGGGTCGTACAGGTGTATAATCAGTAAATCAGGCCTTCGACTCAGTATATTCGTTCAGGATATCGGGTGCAATGATGAAATTGTCATTGGGAATATATGCAGTGTCCGCTGTCCGTTGAGAGCCTTGTCGATTCGCCGTCATGTCTTTAACCGTTGGCATTTTTATCGGGCTTTCACTCTGAAACCTGATAAAAGGTTAGGGGTGAATAAAATAAAATCAGACCCTTGTCAAAAGGAAAAGTCAAGAAAGCGCTTTCCGACGATGCGTCCCTTGTCCAGCATCACCACGATATCAGAGGAAACGGCCTTTCCCTGAAGGCCGGGGTGCCTCGTACGACCGGGTGTATCGCCGGTTGCCGTTTCAGAGCGCATGAGAGTCCAGAGCGATAGTCGATGGGTGATCACGATGAGCGTTTTCCCGCGGATGTGTCGGTAAAGGGATGCCGTCATCTCGGCTTCGGTGACGGTGTCGAGACCCTCGGTCGCTTCATCCAACACCCAGATGGGAGCGTCGTGGAGCACGGCTCTCGCCACCGAGAGTCGTCGGGCCTGTCCGCCCGAAAGCTCACGGCCTCCTTCGCCGACCCACGTGTCGAGACCTTCGGGGAGGGCCTCCACGACATCGAGCAACTTCGCGACTGCAAGTGCCGTTTTCATCTCCACTTCGGAGGCATCCTTTCGTGCGATCCGCAGATTATCCCGAATGCTGGCGTTGAACAGGTGGGGCTGTTGCGGCACGACCGAAACGAGCCTTCTCAGATCCGTCTCGCTATATGAGCGGATATCCCGTCCTCCGATGAGAATCCGGCCTTTCGTAGGATCCCAGAACCGGACGAGAAGATTGACGAGAGTGGTCTTTCCCGCTCCGGTCTCCCCCAGTACGACGACCCTGCCGCCTTCGGGGATGTGAAGGGAGAAATTATCCAGGGCGGGCGGGGCATCCGCTGCGTATTGGAACCCGACCGCTTCGAAGGTGAGGTCGAAGGATTGGGGAAGGGCTCCCGAAGCCGCCGGGAAACGGACGGCGACCGGGGTATGGACGATTTCCAAAAGGCGAGCCGCCGCTTTTTGAGTCCGTCCCAGAAACTGGTATGCGGCGGGAAGGGGCACGACCCCCTCGAAGGCCGCAAGCGTCGCCATGACGGCCAGGGTCAGCCGGGGACCGTCCATCCATTGTTGCAGGACGTCGCCGGATCCCAGCCAAAGCACGATCCCGACGGTCAGTCCGGAGATGAGGGTCATGAGTGCTCCGGAAAACCCCCGGATGTGGCTCATGCGCCTTTGATCGTCTATCAGCTTTCGGTTTTCTTCCCGAAGATCGTTAAGGTAGCGGGCTGAAGCCCCGAAGACGATCATGTCGGGGGCGCCCTGGATGCCGTCGACGATCCGGGTGCGCAGCCGGGCGACGCGAGCCGTCATACTGCTTCCAGTGTCGGCTCCCAGACGCCCCGACAGGACGGGGATCCCGAAGCCGGCGGCGACAAGGCCCGAACCGGCGACAAACGCGATCCATGGATCGAAGGGCAAAAGGAAGAGCGGCAGTGCCGCGGCCAGGATCAGGGCCACGACGCTGGGCTGGATCACTCTCAAATACAGATTGTCCAGAGCGTCGATGTCCGAAACGATGCGGCTGAGAAGGTCGCCGCTTCGGAAGCCCCCGAGAGGTCCCGGGCCGATGGGCTCGATCCGGCCGTAGAACCAGACGCGCAGTTGTTCGAGAATTCGGAACGTGGCGTCATGGGAGACGATGCGGTCGCCGTACCGTCCCAGGGTCCGGGCAAAGGCGAAGATGCGCACGCCGATGCTGGGGAAAAAAAAATTGAAGAGATGCGCACTTCCGGAAGAGAGCCCGGCATAGGCTGCGGCAGAGATGAACCAGCCTGAGAGGGCAAGCAGACCGACGCTGGAAGCGACGGTAACGAGCCCCAGGAGTGTGCCCAGTGCCATTCTTCCCCACTGGGACCTGAAACGACGGATGAACGGCGTGAGTTCCTTGAACATGCGATTCATGACCGATCTTCCTGCCCCGTCTCCCGTACAAATCGCTCGAAAGAGCCGTTCAAGGCCGTCAGACCGGCGTAACTGCCTTTCTCGACGATACGGCCCCCGGCCATGACGATGATCTGGTCGGTTTTTTTCAGGGCGGCGATACGATGGGTCGCCATCAGGACTGTGCGCATTTCGGTCAGGCGCTCCAGGGTGGCCATTACCATACGTTCATTGTCCGGGTCGAGTCCGGCCGTGGGCTCGTCCATTATCCAGACGGGGGCGTCCTTCAGGATAGCCCTGGCCAGGGCGACCCGCTGAGCCTGACCCCTGGAGATGCCGGCACCCCTTTCGCCGACGGGCATCTCGAGACCCATCGGCATGCGGTCGGTGAATTCCAGAACCCGGGCGCCTTTGGCGGCCAGTTGAATCTCCTCGTCGGACGCGCCGGGACGTCCCATGCGGATATTCTCACGGATTGTCCCGTGAAAGAGGACCGGTTGCTGTCCGATCCAGGCGACATGGCGGTACCAGTTCTCGAGAGGGATGTCCCGGAGAGATCGCCCGTTGATGCGGATGTCCCCTCGGTCGGGAGAAAGAAATCCCAGAATAAGATGGAGCAGCGTCGTCTTGCCGGCACCGCTGGCGCCGACGACGGCAATTTTTTCGCCGGGTGCAAGGATGAGGTTGATGCCGGTGAGGGCATGTCGCCGGCCGTTGTCATAGGCCAGGTGGAGATCATGGCATTCAATCCGGATCGGGGCGTTTGATTGAAAGGCGGAAGCACGGGCATTCCGACGGGGCAATGGCCGTTGAAGCAGCGCCAGGATCGCTTCGGCAGCGCCGACCGCGTCGGCCCGGGCGTGGTAGTGGGTGCCCAATTCGCGGAGGGGCATGTAAAACTCCGGAGCGAGCAGCAGAATGAAAAGGCCGCCGGCAAGGGTCAGCGGCTCACCGTAAGTCCCGAAATCGACGTATCCGAGATATCGCATGCCCAAAAAGACGGCTGTAAGCGCTATGGAAAGCGCGCTGAAGAACTCGAGGACCGCTGAAGAGACAAAGGCGATGCGGAGGACTGCCATGGTCCGTTGCCGGAATTCGGTGGAGATCCGGGCGATATTCTGTTTTTCATCCCGGCTTCGGTTGAATAGTTTGAGGGTGGGAAGCCCCTGGAGAATATCGAGAAAATGAGCGCTCATGCGGGCGAGGGCTTTGAAATGGCGGCGGCTGATGTTTTCAGCCCCCATGCCCACCAGGATCATGAATATCGGAATCATGGGTGCCGACATCATGAGAAGGCCTCCTGCCGCCCAACTCACGGGAAAAACAACGGCCAGAATCGTGAGGGGGACGGCGACGGCGAGGACCATCTGAGGCAGGTAATGCGAAAAAAAGTTATGGAGGCTTTCCACCTGCTCCATGGCGACGGCCGCCAGAGCACCGGTGTGTCGGCGATCCATGAAGGCCGGTCCCGGTGCGATCAGATGGGTCATGATCGATAATCGCACCGTTTCACGGACCTTGGCGCCGGCACGGAAGCCTGCAGCCTCCCGGAGCCAGGACAGCACGGCCCGGGCGATGACGGCGGCGCCGAGTCCCCAGAACAGCGGCGCCGTCTCCCTCGCGCCGAGCCCGGACATGCAGGTCCCGTGAACGATATGGGCGATGCAATAAGCCTGGACAATGAGCGGACCGCTTCCGGCAAGCCCAAGAGCCACCGACAGCGCGATCCACCTCCGGGCGGATCGGGCCTGGCTCGCCAACCACCTGAGAATGTCTTTTTTCTTCGGATTTGTTTCTTGAATCATGTCCCCTGTTCGATTATGATCCATTATGAATGCTATGGATATCAGACAATCTTCGGTTCTGTAAAGATCCGGGTTCGTCGGGTTCGCCGAATTCTCGCCGCCCGTCCACGCCGACGCTTAACGGATCCGGCGTTGGGTGCCGGCAGGTTACGGCGGCGCAGCGGCTCGACCGAACCGTGCCGAGAGGAGATGTTCATGACGACGTCGAACCGCGTTTGCCGGATGTTCGGCATCCGGTACCCCCTGATTCAGGCCGGAATGGTCTGGTGTGCACCATGGCAGCTCGCATCCGCGGTCTCCAACGCCGGAGGCTTGGGCATCATCGGGGCGGCTTCCATGCACGCCGACGTCCTGGCGGAACATATCGCCAAGTGCCAAAGCGCCACGACTCGGCCTTTCGGGGTGAACCTGCCCTTGCTGTACCCGGATCTGGATGATCATATCGAGCGGATTCTGGCCGGTGGAGTCCCTATTGTCTTCACTTCCGCGGGGAATCCCGGAAAATATACCCGAATGCTCAAAGTCCACGGCGTGACGGTCGTTCACGTGGTCTCCAGCGCGGTTTTCGCCCGAAAGGCCGAGGACGCCGGCGTCGATGCGGTGGTGGCGGAAGGGTTCGAGGCCGGTGGTCACAACGGCCGGGAGGAAACCACCACCCTTTGCCTGGTGCCGCAGGTGGTTGCGGACGTCGACATTCCCGTCATCGCGGCGGGGGGCATCGGTACCGGCAGGGCTATGCTGGCGGCCATGGTGTTGGGTGCCGAAGGGGTTCAGATCGGCAGCCGGTTTGTGGCCTCCGAAGAGTCCTCGGCCCATCCGGCCTTCAAGCGGAAAGTCGTCGACACCGCCGAGGGGGGAACGGTCCTTACGCTCAAGGAGCTGGCGCCGGTTCGGCTGATCCGAAATTCCTTTTATGCATCTGTCCAAAAAGCCTATGCCGACGGGGCATCCGTGGAGACCCTCAGGGCGTTTCTGGGGAAGGGACGCGCAAAGCGGGGTATGTTCGAGGGGGACCTCGATGAAGGGGAACTGGAGATCGGTCAGGTTGCCGCCCAGATTCACGAGATTTTGCCGGCGTCCCGAATCGTGGAGGAGATCATCGGGGAATTCCGGACCCTGATGGAAGCCTTCAAGGCAGGGCCTCACGGACGCTTCGGTTTTGGAGGGGACCCGTGTCAATGATATCGACGATCGGACTGAAAGTTCAGGTGCCATGGTCAACCCTTTGGCGGATGTTTCCGGGATGCCTGGTCCTACTCTGGATCGGCCTGGCGACGGCGTCGGCCGGGGACGACGGCGCCCGCATCGTTCGGGAGGCCTTCAACTACATGCGGGGGAAATCTTCGGCGGCGACGGTGGAAATGATCATCCATCGGCCCGACTGGGAGCGCCGCATGACCCTTCGGGGGTGGACCCAAGGGGAGACGGACAGCCTTTTCCGGATCGTGGCACCACCCCGGGACAGCGGCAACGGCACCCTCAAGAAGGGCGGCGAGATGTGGACCTACAATCCCAAGGTCAACCGGGTCATCAAGTTGCCGCCCTCCATGATGTCTCAATCCTGGATGGGATCGGACTTCTCCAACAACGATCTGGCCAAATCCGACAGCCTGCTTCACGATTACGACCATTACCTCGAGGGCACCGAGCGGATCGAAGGAAAAACCGTTTATGTCGTCCGGTCCGAACCCTTGCCGCGGGCACCGGTTATCTGGGGGATGCAGCGCCTCAGGATCCGCGAGGACTACGTGCTACTGGAGCAGGTTTTTTACGACGAAGACCTGAAGCCCGTCAAACATCTCGTTTCAAAGGATATCCAGATGATGGGGGGGCGATTGGTCCCCAGGCGCATGATCATGCGGAAGGTTGACGATCCGGGCGCTTACACGGCCGTCGAATACCGGGAAATCGAGTTCCTCGACAGTCTGCCCGACAGCCTTTTCACCATTACCGCTCTTAAGACCGCGAGACGATAGGCAGCGTGAGGGCGCATCTGAAAATGGCGTGGCGGAATGTCTGGCGGAACCGTCGTCGCTCGCTGCTGACCATGGCGGCCATTGCTTTTGCGTGTGCATTGCTGGTCTTCATGCTCTCCTTTCAATTCGGCTCCTACGAGGCCATGATCAATGCCGCCGTCAAGGTCCACACCGGCTATTTTCAGATTCAGGCTCCGGGGTATCAGGATAAACGGGAGATCCGGCTGGTCGTGGCGGATCCGGAAGCAGTGGCCCGGCTTATAGATGCCGTCCCCGAAGTGACGGCTTACACCTTCAGGGCCAATGCTTTTTCCCTTGCAGCCTCCAACGATCGGACCTACGGTATCTCGGTGACGGGAATTGATCCCGTCCGGGAGTTCAACGTGTCGAGTTTGAAGACCCTGGTGCGCGACGGTGTCTTCCTCTCCCCTGGAGACGGTCCCGAGGCGCTGGTCGGGGCGCTTCTGGCCAAAAATCTCCGGGTGGGCATCGGCGATCCGATCACCCTCCTGGGACAGGGCCGGGACGGTTCCATTGCTGCAACCGTCGTGACGGTCAAGGGTATTTTCGCGTCGGGCCAGGACGACTTCGATCGCAACGCCCTCTATATCCCGCTTGGCTATTTTCAGGAACTCTATGCAATGAGGGGCGCGGTGCATGAGATCGTGGGAATGACGTCCTCCATCTGGGCGGTACCGGCGGTGGAGCGGCGGTTGAAACAGGAACTCGAGCGCCTTGACCGGGACAAAAACGGACCGCTTGCCATCCTCGACTGGAAGGCCCTGATGCCCGGGCTGGCCCAGGGCATCTATCTGGACCTCGTTAGCGGGCTGATTTTCTACCTTCTGCTCATTGTCGTGGTGGCTTTCAGCATCATGAACACCTTCCTCATGGCCATTTTCGAGCGGACCCGCGAGTTCGGTGTTCTCATGGCCATCGGCACTACAACCGGGCGGTTGACCCGCCTCCTCCTCACGGAATCCATGATGATGACCTTTGTCGGCATGGGCGCCGGGATGCTTCTGGGGAGTTTGGTGACCCTCTATTACCAAATCGTTGGGATCGATTTCGGCGGTGCTTCCGAGATCCTGAAGCAGTATGGCATTCCCGGCCGGATGTATCCCATCCTGACGGTGCCTTCGCTCGTGATCGGGCCGTTTCTGGTCTGTTTCATCACCTTCTGGGCGGCGCTCTGGCCGGCTTTGCGGGTACGGCGTCTCACGCCGGTGAAGGCCATGCACTATGCTTAGAGGAAGAAAGGCGGGCGGATAATGATGTTTCGGCTGGCCTGGCGGAACCTCTGGCGAAATCCCCGGCGGACGGTCGTCATCCTCACTGCCGTCTGTGTCGGGGTTTTCGGCATGATTTTCATCGCCGCCCTCATGCAAGGCGTGGGCGACCAGATGGTTCGCAACAGCATCGCTACCCTGGTGGGCAGCCTGCAGGTCCATCATCGCGGCTACCGGGAGGATCCGGTGGTGGAGAATACCATGACGGACCCGGCCGAGCCGGCGGCGGCACTGGCGGCGGTCCTGCCGCCGGGAGCGCGATGGAGCCGGCGGGTCCGGGTCAACGCCGTCGCCGGCAACGCCCGCCATTCAGCCGGCGTGACATTGGTGGGGATCGAACCGGATCGCGAGGGGGGAGTCTCCTTCATCGGTTCGGCGGTGGTCGAAGGGCGACCTCTGGGCCCCGGAGATCCATACGGCATCATTGTGGGGCGGGCCCTCGTGGAAAAATTCGAGACCCGCATCGGGCGGAAGCTGGTGCTGATGTCCCAGGCCGCCGATCGGGATATCGCCTCAAGGGCTTTCACCATCGTGGGTGTTTTTCGTGCGGAGTTGGCCGCCACGGAAAAGCAGTTCGTCTTCGTCTCCCTGGCGGCCGCCCAGGAAATGCTGAAGGTGGATAAAGGGGTTTCCGAAATCGCCGTTCTCCTGCCTGACGGCGCGGACCCGGGGCCGACGGCTGACGCACTGAAGGCAGCGCTGCCGGAACGTTACGAGATTCATACCTGGCGGGAGCTTTTGCCGATGCTTACGGCCTACATCGATATGAACGAAGGCTTTACCGTGGTCTGGTACCTGGTGGTTTTTATCGCCATGGGATTTGGCATCGTGAACACCCTGCTCATGGCGGTTTTCGAGCGCATGCGGGAATTCGGCCTGCTCCGGGCTCTTGGCATGAAGCCCGGAGGGATCGTGCGGGGGGTATTGATCGAATCCGCTCTTCTTCTGATTCTGGGAACCGCGGCGGGAAATGGGGCGGCTTTTCTATCCGTGGCAGCCCTGGCGGAGAACGGCATCAACCTCTCCGCCTTTGCTGCAGGAGTGGAGTACGCGGGGATGCCCAGGGTGATCTATCCGGCGTTTTCCTGGACGAGCGTCTTGGAGGCCAATCTGACGGTATGGGTGCTGGGGCTTGCCGTAAGTCTCTATCCCGCGCTCAAGGCGTCCGGAATTACGCCGGTGGCGGCCATGGCGCGTGTCTGAAGCTTGTAGACTGAAGATAAAGGGGAGGGGCGTCGCCCATGGAGATGGTGAAGTGCAGGGGGGTCGTCAAGACCTACCGGCAGGGAAAGATAACGGTTTCCGCCCTGCGGGGGATCGATCTGTCGGTGGAAAAGGGGGAATTCATGGCCCTTGCCGGACCTTCGGGGTCCGGCAAGACCACGCTTCTCAATCTTATCGGCGGTCTGGACGCGCCCGATGCCGGGGAGATCGTCGTGGACGGGCGTCATTTCGATCGGATGAACGCCGCCGATCTTGCCGAACTTCGACTTCGACGGATCGGGTTCGTTTTCCAGGCCTACAACCTGATCCCGGTCCTGTCAGCCCTCGAAAACGTGGAGTATGTGATGCTCCTTCAGGGGCTTCCCCATAAGGAGCGGCGGGAGAGGGCCCGCTCCATACTGGACGAGGTGGGTCTTGACGGTCTCTACGACCGGCGGCCGGCCGAGCTCTCGGGAGGCCAGCAGCAGCGGGTGGCCGTGGCCCGGGCTATCGTCTCGGACCCGGCCATCGTTCTGGCGGACGAACCCACCGCCAACCTTGATTCCATGACGGGGATCGGCCTCCTTGAGATCATGAAAGACATGAACGAGAGAAAGTTGGTGACGTTTATCTTCTCAACCCACGACGACCGGGTGATGGCGCGGGCCCGGCGGCTGGTGATGATTCGGGACGGCCGGGTAGCCGAAGATGTCCGGAAATGACGCGATGCGGATTCGACGGAGGCAAGCCGTGGCCGTCTTGTCGATTTTGACGGTCGTCTGGCTCTGCATCGGAATTCCGGGCGGCCGATGGATCCCGGCAGCCTATGGACGTTCGACATCCGGTGATATGCCTTCCGAAGGGCTTTCCCCGGAGTGGGGAGGGCACCTGCGGCTCCGTGGCGGACTCACCCGCCCGGACGACCAAAGTCTTTATCAATGGGTGGGGACGGGTACCTATGAGGACGGTTCAGCGGAACTCCGGCTCAAGCACCAGATCTTTCTGGGGGAGTGGGGGCATTTCGAAACCCATTACGAAGCCGTTGCCGTGGGCGGAGATACCTGGGAAAAGGGGCGCGATCTCCTGCGGCTCACCAACGTCCGGTTACCGGATGGCCTCTTCGTGTCTCAATCCGGGCCCCTGTCCGACGATCGTCGGCTCATGGACCTCACTCATGTGATCCACGACGGCGCAGAGGGAGCTTTCTATCATCGCCTCGATCGGCTTTTCCTGGCTCTCGAGCGGTCCTGGGGAAACGTCCGGCTCGGTCGTCAAGCCGTGACCTGGGGGAACGGCATGATCTTCAACCCCATGGATCTCTTCAATCCGTTCGCTCCGACCGACGTTGTCCGGGACTACAAAGTAGGGGACGATATGGCGATTTTTACCCGGCAGTTGGGCGAGAACGGCGATTTGCAGGTGATCGGGGTGCCGCGACGCAATCCTGAAAACAGGGCGGTGGAATGGGGTGAATCCGCAGTGGGGGCCAAGGTGCGCATTCCCTCGGGAACGACCGAATGGACGTTTCTGCTTGCCGAAAACCACGACAATGCCGTAATCGGTGTCGGTGCGGTCGGTTATGCCGGCAGTGCGGCCTGGCGGGTGGATGCCGTCTGGACGGCGCTTCCCGCCGAAAGCCCGTCGGGAGGCTATCTTTCCGGAGCGGCTAATGTCGACGTCTCGTGGACCTGGTGGGATAAAAACTTTTATGGATTTCTGGAAATGTACTATAACGGGCTGGGGGAGACCGACTATTCGGCGGTGGGCGAAAATTCCGATCTCGCGGCGGCCTTGGCCCGGGGTGAGCTGTTTACTTTGGGGCGACTCTACCTGGCACCCCACGTCGGGGTGGAATTCCATCCGCTCGTCAACGCCTATCTGACCTTCATCAACAATCTGGAGGATCCTTCGGGTGTTATCCAGCCTCGCTGCGTATGGAGCGCTGCCGAGGACGTGGAGATCATGGCCGGCGCGACCCTTTACTGGGGCGGGCCGGGGACCGAGTTCGGCGGGTTCCCCATCCCCGGGACGGCAGCACGTGCCGTACCGGCCGACAGTGCCTATCTGTGGTTGACCTGGTATTATTGAGGTGATGAGGTACCGGCGGAATCAGCGGAGCGCGTTCAGCACCTCCGCCGCCAGCCGTCGCTTCAGGATCCTCGGCGGATAGCGTCTATAGATTTGGCGGGTGGCGGGATCATATTCCTGGATGTACAGCCGTCGGACGGGGCGGCCGTAAACCGTAATCATCATGTTGGGGTCGGACCCAGGGTTGCCGGTCTGGTGGATGCCGGACGCCAGGGGACGGGTTACGGTGACCTCTCCGGCGGAGTGGATCCGGTGGTCGATCATCTCGATTCTCGCATATTCGGGGCGGCCGCCACGGCCGTCATCTCTCGCTTGGATATCGCTTTCCACAAGACGGTATCGGACGACGCCCAGGCTTCCCGAGGGCACTCCGGAAACGCCCCAGCCATTGTGGTCGTGGATGACCGTGTATTCGCCTCCCCCATGAAAATAGACGCGAAGGGAATATCGCCCGCGCGCGTCCAGATAGAGCAGGATTTCATTTTCGAAAAAACCGGCCTTCCGGGTGTCGGGATAGGGACGACCCGCTCGAATCTCTTCAAGGAGAGTGCGCACCAGCGGTCTGTCCAGGAGAAGGCGGGGCAGGGCCGTTTGGAAATAAGCGATACGGGTGACTTCTTCGGTGAGGCCGTCGATCTCCTCTGACCACCTTCTGCAGTAGACCATCAGCCGGTCATGGAGAGACCGTTCGCTATATGCCATTTTCAAGCCTGACGTATTGGTCGTAAAAGGCCGCTCCGCCGCCGATGTCGGTCAACTCGGCGGCGACCAGTTGATTGGCGCCCCCGCCCACCTTCATCCAATCCCCCCGACGGTAGACGACGGCTCCGGGATGAAGGCCCGAGAGCAGGTGCAGAGAAACGCGCAACCGCCCCAGAGGCGAAACAACGTCCACCGGCTTCTCCATGTCGAGGGTTTTCAGGTTTGGGCAGTGGGGAGAGATCCACACCCTGGGCGGCATCTCCTGATCTTCCGGAAGTAGTTGGGAGTGGATCGCGTTGCGTCGCACCAGGGTCAGGAACCGCAGGGGGAATGCGTCCGGCGGGTCGGGCTCGTCGTGGAGGTTCGCGGGGAGTCTGGCCTTGCCGTCGGGATGGTCGAAAATCATACCGGTATAGGCGATGTCGGGTTTCTGGGCCCGCAGGGTGCCCTTCGACCGGAGGGTCGTCCAGTCGCCGTGGATCAGCGGGGAGTCGAGGGCCTGCTCGAAACAGGTTTCGGCAGACGGCAGGAAGATGGGCGGCAAGAGCCGGTTACCCAGCCCGGAGATGATCTCGTAATCGGATCGGGCTTCGCCCGGTGGCTTGAGCACGGCGGGCACATGTTGAACATAATCGTGGAGAAAAGAGCCGATCACGTCCTCCTGTTCGAGCATCAGAGCAGCGGGGAGGATGAGATCGGCGCGTTCCGCCGTGTCGTTCATGAAAGCGTCCACCACCACTTTGAAAGGCACTGATGCAAAGGCCCGGATGATCTCACGGCTGTCCGGACCCTGGTTTACGATGTTGACGCCGTTGACCCAGATCATCCGGATGGGCGGATCGGCTGCGAGAATCTCCCGACCGACAACGGCCATTGGAAAGGCCCGACGCGATTTTCCCGCCGGATCCCGGGTCCATTCCAGATTGAAATTTCCGAGGGAGTGGAGATGGAAGTAGCTTCCACCACCTTTTCGGCCCATGTTGCCGGACAGGAGCGCCAGCGCATTGATGAACCGAACGTTCTCTCCACCCCGCCTGTATCGTTGGAGCCCCGCCCCGATGATGGTCGCCGTCGGGCCATTGGACGTGTAAAACCGGAAGAGGGCGTCGACGTCCCTGGAAGTGACGTCGCAGCGTTCCAACAGACGGTCTTCGGAAAATGTTGAGAGGGTTTTCGAAAATCGCGGAAAATTCCGGATGCGTAAGAGGATCGCTTCTGGAATCAGGTCCGCGTCGATGAAACGTTTGGCGACAGCCGCCGCCAAAAATCTGTCCGAACCCGGCCGGATGCGGATGAAGACGTCGGAGAAGGCTTCGTTGCCGTCGCCTCCCGGTGAGATGCTGAGCACTTTCGCGCCGCACTTTCGTGCGTTTCGAATGATGGCCGACATGTGGATCGAACTCCGGGAGAAATCCTTCCCCCAGTTGACGATCCGCCCGGCATTCATCAGGTCCTCGATGGTATTGTTTTTTCTGGATCCGAAGTCATGGATGCAGGCGATGAAGCCCGCGGCGTCGCACAGGGATCCCCGGGTTCGGGTGGCGCCCAGGCGAGCGAAAAAGAGTTTGGTCGTCTGCTTGAGCACCCCTTTGGCGCCGTCGCTCATGATGTGCAGGATCGATGCCGGCTCATGGCGGAGGGCGTTGATGGATTTTGCGCATCGGTCCAGGGCCTCATCCCAGCTGATGGCCTGCCAACCGTTTCCACGGCGCAACAGGGGGCGGGTAATGCGATCCGGGGATTGGCGTCGTCGGAGGTGATGCCTGATTTTTCTGCAGATGAAACCGGCTGTGAATGGGTGGTCCGGATTGCCCCGAAGGCGGACGCCCCCGTCGGGATGCCGGGTGACGATCATGGAGCAGGCATCCGGACAGTCCATGGTGCAGGCGGTGATGATATCGTCCGTCATGTTGTTTCCCCGGGGCACTGTGTGGGGATGGTCGGGAGCGGTTTCCCGAAGGCCGTGAAACGGTTGATCACGATACCGTGGGCTTTACCGAATTCCATGATTTCCGGCGGGTCGAATCCACCGGAGAGATACAGCTTCCGGAATCGCGGCATATCCAGAAGCTGAAGAATGTGGCTGATGTGCCCTGAATACCCGGTGTTATCCAACCGTTGAAGCGCCGCTACCGCGGTTTCGGAAAGGACAGCGGCCTCTCGGTGGAGAACGGGGCCGTCAGCGCTGCAGGTTTTCACCGAATAGAGGCGCCGGCAACTGAAGGGACGGACAGCGTAGACGGCGCAAGTCTGGTCCGCGGCGAGAAAGGGACAGGGAACGAGGGCCCCCGGCGTTTTGGCGCGTCGGTTTGCGTCAAGAGCCTTTTTCAGACGGAGCCGATGTTTCTGGGGCAGCGTGAGCAGGTGGTTTCGGATGACCATGCCCTCCAGCGTGGTGATATCGACATTGCCCACCGTTGTGCAGCAGAAGGCGCAGCCAGCCCTGCAGACCGCGAAAGCCTTGTAGCCGGAGACGGCTTTTTCAAAATCGTCGTAGATGTCTTGAAGCTGTTTTACCAGCGCGGTAAGATGCATGATGAGCGACAGTTCTCTTTTCGGATGGCAACCCGGTGGTCGGCGATACGTCGAATTCGGGGCCGGCATCAAGGTTCTGGGACTGTGGATGTCGGATTGGATATCACAAGTCCGCCGGCTTTTCAATTTTCAATCTCGGCGTACACTGAAAGTTATTGTGGAAACAGACGTGGGTGATTATAGTGTATGGTATTCAATTTCCGATGTTCCGGATGGTAGCCGGAAAGGCGATGCCGGCCGGCGCGGCCGAGTTCAGTCGCGTCGGCCTCTGATCACCGGAAGCTGGGTATCGTATCGAGGCCGGGAGATAACATGAATCTTGAACATCACGTCGTTTCGCCTCCCGTCGACAAACGGGAATTGCTCGATGATCCCGGCAGGCTGTTGGGGCATATTTCTCGTCGACTTTTCAACATCAGCCGAAAAGACTATGTCCAGGGCAGGGCCGCGTTGAGACCGGAATCGACATCGTCGGCAGTGCTGCTGCTGATTGGGTCCCAATGCGGAGAGAACGGCCCGGGACCCTGTCTCATCCTCAACAAACGCTCCGACAAGGTCCGACAGCCGGGGGACATCTGTTGCCCGGGCGGGGGCATCACGCCGGCTCTGGATGGGGTGCTCTCGAAAATGCTGACCCTCCCCGGCATGCCGCTGAAGAGATGGGCCTATTGGCCTCGATGGCAGGACGAAAACGGTGCCAACGACAGGGCCGTGTCCCTTCTTCTGGCTACAGGCCTCCGGGAGGGATTCGAGGAGATGCGCCTGAACCCCATGGCATTCCGGTTTCTCGGACCCATGCCGCCGTCATGCCTGAGACTGTTTCGTCGGAAAATCTATCCCATGGTGGGATGGATTTCGCGTCAGCAGCGCTTCCGTCCCAATCGGGAGGTCGACAGAATTATCCATGTTCCTCTGGAATGGTTTTGGGAAAAAGAGCGATACGCCAATTACCATGTCTCTTTTTCCCCCCGTATCCAAGGGCGGGGCAATCGAGAATCTGACGATTTTCCGTGTTTCATGTTCGAAAGTGAAGGCCGCCGGGAACTGCTTTGGGGCGTGACCTATCGCATCATCATGAAATTCATGGCGTCCGTTTTCGAGATCCACCCGCCGGATCCGGCGCGGTTGCCGGTCATTTCCGGCAGGCTGCGGAGGAGCTATATCACAGGCAAATGAAGATCCTTTATACATCTGATATTCACGCCGATCCCGGCCATTTACAGGCGATGTTCGAAACGGCTTCGGCAGCCGAAGTCGACGCTGTTGTCATCGGCGGCGACGTCATTCCCCACCACCTCCCCCGCTGGGACGCCCTCGGTCCTCTTGAAGCGCAAACGGCTTATATCCGCCAGGTGATGATCCCGGCGTTTACCCTCTTTCGCGAAAAGCGGCCTATCCCTATCTATCTCGATCTGGGAAACGACGATTGGGTATGGGGACGCAGGCTGCTCTCTCCCCATGACGGCACGCTTTTCCATTTGCTGCACATGCGGCGTCATCGGTTCGGTTCGGGGAACGTCCCTGTCGAAATCGATATCATCGGTTACATGTGCGTGCCGCCAACCCCCTTCAACCGGAAAGACTGGGAAAAGCCGGACG
Source organism: Desulfococcus sp. (assembly GCF_050178255.1). NCBI lineage: Bacteria > Pseudomonadati > Thermodesulfobacteriota > Desulfobacteria > Desulfobacterales > Desulfococcaceae > Desulfococcus > Desulfococcus sp. The sequence continues at coordinate 31,075 of NZ_JBFXGG010000028.1, forward strand.
CCCCCGGATGGTTTTACCCTCCCGAGAACCGTGTTCAGCTGAACGGGTATATTTCCAGTGAAGGACACCTTGAAAATCATACCCTGGACATGGATGCCCAGGATACTATTGCGACCGACCTGGATCGGCTGTCGGCCCGGATTCGGAGGCCTTTTATTTTCGTTTCCCATTCTCCGCCGTACGGCACCCCCCTTGACGTTATCGAAAGCGGTCTTCAGGTGGGCAGTATCAGTATCCGTCGGTTCATCGAACACTGGGCCGACAAAGGCCTTTTGCTGGCATCCCTGCATGGGCACATCCATGAATCACCCCGCCGGTCCGGCGCCGTTCACACCTGTATCGGCGGGGCCGTTTGTATGAATCCGGGACAAAACAACGGGCCCGGCGCTCGATTGCGATACGTTCTCTTCGAGGTACTGAAGACGGCGTCCGGCGGCGGGAAAATTCAGATCCTCCAGGAGCCCGGAGAGTGAAGCCGGCGTTCTCCGACACCTTTTTCATGACGGATTTCCGGCCAGATCCCGGAGGTAATCCAGGAAAGCGGGAGTATCCCACTTGGCTGCCCCCATATGCTTGAATCGGATTCCGCCCTTACGGTCTAAAACAAACGTTGCGGGATAGGCCTTGACACGGAAGGCATCCAACAGCGGGTTCCGGGCGATGTAAACCGGGAAATCATAATCCCGCCGCGCCATGAACGTTCGGACGCTTTCGGCATCCTCGGTGGTGACCAGCAGAAGGACAATGCCGTCGCTATCCGCCGTCATTCTGTGGAGCCGCTGGATGTCGGGCAACTCGGCGATACACGGCGGACACCAGCTCGCCCAGAAGTTGAGGAAGACAACCTTTCCCTTGAGGGTGGACAGCGCCTTTTCCGTTCCATCCAGATCGGTTACGGCACCGTTGTAGTCAAACGTGTCCAGGTCTGTCGTTTTGGATGCCGACGGCAGCGGCGGGGCCGGCAGCGGCACACTCTCGGATCCGTCTTTGCCGACCACGATCTTATAAAGGGCGTATGCGCCGATCACGAGACAGGCCAGTGTGATGGCGGTGATGGTCAGCGTACTGACGGCAAAGGGTTTTTCGGCGGCGCTGTCATTTTTCCGAGGCATGGGGGCTCCTTGCTGTTTTTAATGGAACGTGATCGGGCCCAACCGGATCAGAGACGCTCAATCTTCACAATAGCGTCGGCGATTTCCCCGCTGAGTTCCGAGAGAAGCTCGCTTTCGGCCTGAACCAGGGCGGCGTAATCGCCTCCGGTGGCCGACCTTCGGAGGGTTGACTTACGGGTTGCGACCGGGGTTCGTCCCGTGTTTTCAAAGATCGTCCACTGGGCTTCCAGGTCGGCATGAGCCCCCAACTGAGCATCGAATCGGATGATGTCGATAACGACTTGATACCGGATCGATAAATTGCTTTTCCAGGGAAACACAAATATATGATCCGATGCCAGGAGGGTGGATAGATTTTCGGCGATTACCCGAGGAATGGCGTATTTAAGGGTGCCGGCCCATTTGTCTAATTCTGCCAGGTGAAGTTCATGGGGGCTTTTGCGAACGACAATCTGAGGCCGATCAAGATAGTCCGGTAGATTGACCGGGCCGATGCCGACGGCCGAATTGTCGACGATCTTGGGAATACGGTCTTTGCTGTCGGAAAGGGCGCTCAGTGTGTAAAAACGTGTCGATGCGGTCCGAACACATCCTGCGGCACAGAACACCATCAGCGCAAAAACCACGAATGGCAGGGGAGGTCGTCGTTTCATGGGTATTGAGCTTCTCCTTTCCCCCGGATCAGGGCTTCGGGGTGGCGTTCGAGGTAGTCGGCGAATGTGCGTACGGCGCGGGCCGCCTCTGACAGTTCGTCCAGGGTGCTGTAAAGTTTATATCCCATTACGGTATCATTGGAAGCGATCCCTTTGACCGCAGAGAGACTCTCTTCCATCTGTTTCAGCGCGGCGCGGGTGGATACCAGGGTCTCTGCAAAGCTTTCGGTTATCGGGCGCACCTGGGTGTTGATGTTTTCCATGAGACGCTCGGTGCTCCGGGCCGTTCGACGGGTGTATTCCAGGGTTCCGTCAAGTCTGGCGCCGACGGACTCGAGTGTTTCATCCATGTCATTCACGAGACGGCGGATATCCTTCAGGGTCTGGCCTGCTGTATCCATGGTTCCCGGAAGTTTCTGGTTAAGGTCTATGACCAACGCTTCGATATGGGTCATGGTCTGGGTGAAGGATCCAACGGCTTTTTTCATTTCTTCGGAATGCAGCATCTCCTCCATGGCTTCGAGGGAACTGATGGCCTTGGCGACCATGGTTTCAAAAGGCAGCTGTTTCAGGGTTTTCTGCAACCGTTCGATCTCTGATGGGATGGTGGGCAGCTCCACATACTCCTGGCCGCCGAAGGCGACCTTCTCGCCCGGCACATGCGGCGGGGCGTTGGGATGAAAATCGAAATCAACCGAGAGAAGCCCCGTCAAAATACTTTGCATTCGGAGTTGGGCGCGAAGCCCCATGTCGACGAGTTTGAGCATGATGTTCCGCCGTTTTTCATCCGGGATGTAGCCGTTCATCATGCGGATCTGGCTTTGGTCGATCTCGATGAAGACCGGAATCCGCAGGGACATGTCCTGCGCGTCAAAATTCAGGACGACGCTGGTGACTGAACCGATCTTGACCCCTCGGAAAGTCACGGGCGCGCCGGGTCTGAGGTTGGCCACGTCACCCTGGAAGTAGAGGACGAAGGTCTGGGTCTCCCGGAAAAATTTTCCGGACCCGAAGACGAGGACCCCGAGGGTGATCAGAAGGATCGCCCCCAGGACGAAAATGCCGATGAGGGTCGGATTGGTTTTGGCTTTCATAGCAGAGCTGTTGTCCTTAACCGCCGATGAGGTTGACATTGAGGGGACTACATCCCGATAAAATTGAAGATGATCGTGAGAATGGCGTCCGAAACAATGATGAACACGATGGCGGTGACGACGGCGGAAGTTGCCGCCACGCCCACGGCCGATGAACTCCGACCACACTGTACGCCTCTGAGACACCCTGCCAGGGCGACGATCACCCCGAAGACGACGCTCTTGATGAGGCCCACCGTGAAATGGACAAGGGGAACCGCTTCACGGGTTTGCAGCAGATACGCCGACGCATTGATGTCCAGCACCGTCACCGCCACAATGGCACCCCCGGCGATTCCCATGAGGTTCGCATACAGGCAGAGGAGCGGCATCATCAGCATCAGGGCCAGAAGTCTCGGCAGAACCAGGAACTCCATGGATGATATGCCAAGGGTCGTGAGCGCGTCGATCTCCTCGTTGACCTGCATGGTGCCAAGCTCCGCTGCGAAGGCTGCTCCGGTTCTGCCCGCCATGATGACAGCCGACATCATGGCCCCCATCTCCCGGGCCATGCCGAGACCGACGAGGTCCGCCACATAGATTTCAGCGCCGAACATCTCCAGTTGAATCGCCCCGACAAAAGCCAGGATGAGTCCGACCAGAATGCTGATAAGGCTGACGATGGAAAACGCTCCCGGACCGCAGTCCTGAATGATCTCGACGAAATCCGACCGCCGAAAGCGGGCCCGTCCTTGCAGGAGTCGAAAAAAGGCAAGGGACGCTGCGCCGATAAAATCGACCATTTCGCGAGCGGATGTCGCGGCGGACAGTGCATTTTTCCCGATGCGCTCGAGGAACGCGGAGCGTCGCTCTTCCCGGCGAGCTCCCTTGCGTTCGGGAACGGCGGTGGCCAAGGAGATCAGACCCTGAACGCCCTTGGGCAGATGAGACAGATCCGTCCGAATATGTCGCTGTTCAAGCACCTGGGTCACCTTCAGGATGAAACTGAGCAGGCTGCTGTCCCATGCGACGACGGCGCCTCCATTCAGAATCACCCGTTCCACGGGGTGTCGAGCAATTTCATCGAGGACGGCATCTGCCGACGGCAGACCGTTCTTTATATCCCAGTGCCCGCTTAGCTTAATCTCGATGGTACTGTCTTCCGGGGAGACGATTTCGATTTTTGCGGTGGTGTTTTCTGGCCTCATGTGAGTGTCCGTTCGGCAAAACAAATAGAGATGAAAAAAGACCTCAAACAATCTTAATATTGCCGAATTTATTAAACTTTTTATAATTACTTCATATCGGATCCGATTGCAACATAATAATCATTCAACTTTCGACTTTCATGATGGTAATGGGAAAGCGGTGTTGGGAGGATACGGCCGAGCCCATTCAGTAGCGAGTATAATGCCGTTTAAGCACCGCGGCGGATCAGGGACCGGGACTGTTTGAGCGCAAGCGAGTTTCCGGGCCGTCCGGAGCAGGCTTTAACGGCACTTGAGTGAAAAGATGGATACGGAAATAAAAAAGGCCCGGCGTTTTATGATTGCCAAGGCCTTTTTCTTTAATTTTTTGGTGGAGCTGAGGGGGCTCGAACCCCTGGCCTCATGACTGCCAGTCATGCGCTCTCCCAGCTGAGCTACAGCCCCAAAAGGTGGGGAGGATTTAGCAAAAACTTGTTGGTGTGTCAATACTAATTTTTTCTGATTTCATTTTTTTTCTAAGGAGGGAACGCCTTGGCGGGAAGAGAATTGTTGACAAAAAAGGTAATAACCAATAAAATAAAGTCTTTTTATATCCAAACATATTGACTCGACCTTCGACCGCCGATATCCGGTCTTGTCGAGGGTGTTGGTTACCCGCTGACGGCGTTGGGTGTCGGTGGGTGATACGTCGCCGGTAAATCGTGGGAATACCACATGAACGAGGTGGGAAAAACATGCTCAAGTTAATGCGGGAGAAAGCGGGTAGTTGGTTTATTAAAGTGATCCTGGGCGCGATCGTCGTCGTCTTTGTTTTCTGGGGGGTGGGCAATTTTCGTTCGGGACGGTTGGAAAAAGTGGCCGTTGTGAACGAGACGCCCATTACGGTCGAGGCTTACAACCAGTCCTATAATGCGCTCATCGAGCGGTATCGAAGTCAGTTCGGCGCACAATTCAATGAGGACATGATCCGAATGTTCGGGCTCAAAAGGCAGGCCCTCGATCAGTTGATCAATCAGATTCTTATGCTCCAGGAGGCTGAAAAACTCAATTTCCGTGTAACGGACGATGAACTGGCCGCAGTCATCCAGGCCATACCCGCCTTTCAGAATAATGGCGCCTTCGACAACCGTATCTACACCCGGGTTTTGAACATGAATCGGCTGACGCCGGAGGCGTTCGAAAAAGACCAGCGGGAAGCCATCCGGATCGACAAGCTGAGGCGGTTCATCACGGACAACGTCAAGGTTTCGGATCAGGAAGCTTTGGACTGGTATCTCTGGGAAAACGCCGCCGTCAACATCGCATACGTGGTTTTTGAACCGGATCGATATCAGGATATCGATGTGACGGATGAAGCGGTGCGGCAATATTTTGACGCTCACCAGAGCAACTACAAGACGGAACCCAAGATCAAGGCTCAATATATCTATTTCGATCCCCAAAAATTTATGGACGGCGTCACGGTGACGGATGACGACGTCAAGGCCTATTTCGAGGAGCATCCAGATGAATTTGCGGTGCAGAAAACGGTCAAGGCGCGACACATCCTGTTCAGGCTTGAAAATGACAGCTCCCCGGAAGAGGTGGCGACACAACGGAAAAAAGCCGAGACGGTTCTGGCGCTGGCCAGGGAGGGACAGGATTTTGGTGAGCTCGCCAAAACCTACTCCGAGGATCCCGGCAAGGATCGCGGGGGTGATCTGGGAACGTTTACGCGGGAGACCATGGTCAAGCCCTTTGCGGATCAGGCCTTTTCAATGAAGGCCGGCGAGATCAGCGATCCCGTTCGCACCCAGTTTGGGTGGCACATCATCAAGGTTGAAGCGGTCAACGAGGCTTACCAAAAGACCCTGGACGAGGTGGATGAAGAGATTATACAAAAAATAACGGAAGAAAGGGCGAAGGCGACGGCCTACGAGCATGCCGAATCGATCTATGACGCCGCATACGAGGGGGATGATTTGAAAACGGCGGCGGAAGGCAAAGCGGGCGACGTAAAAGAGACGGATTGGTTTACCCTGACAAAAGGGCCTGCCGGCGTCAATGATCCGACGCGCTTTGCCCGGACCGCCTTTGAACTGTCCGACATGCAAATCAGCGACATTCAAGAATACAGTGATGGATACTATCTGATTCAAACTCTGAAGAGAACGCCCGAGGCGGTTGCGCCCTTCGACGATGTACGGGAGAGGGTGAAAGCCGATCTTCTCGACAACCGTCGATCGGAAAAGGCCTTAGCGGATGCCCAGATCTTTTTGGCCGCTCTCAGGGAGGGCGCGGTCATTACGGAAGAGGCCGCCAAAATGGAGTTGAGCGTCAAGGAAACTGGATTTTTCAAGCGCAACGAGACGATACCGGAAATCGGCCGATCCATGGAGATCACCACGGCCGCTTTTGAATTGTCGAAAAATGCGCCGTTGCCCGAGGCACCTATCGAAGGGCCGAGCGGGCGTTACGTGATAAAATTTGTGGACCGGCGGACCCCGGACCCGGATGCTTTCGAACCCGAGAAAACCACGGTAAAGGCAAAACTGCGGCAGCAGAAACAGATGCGGGTTTTTGGCGACTGGTTGGCTCAGGTCAGAAAAAACAGCGACATCACCGTCAACTCGGAGATGGTTGAATGATAAGAATCCCATATCGCAGCCGAAGGGGAGCCCGGGATGCCGCCGGGATATCGTGACGTGGCGGCACCGAGCTTGACAAGACTATCCGTCGTGAAGAGATGCCCGTATTGTTCCGCCAACCTGAAAAACAGCGAGACCCGTTGTTTTTCGTGCAATCGCAAGGTCGGTGAGTCCGACCGGCACGGCATCGCGAAAAAGCCCTTTGACTGGAAGGGGTACGGTATGAGCCTTCTGGCAACTGTTGCTTTTATCGGGTTTATGTGGTGGGCATTTTTCCGAAAATAAGGCATGGTTGGGAATGTGAGGTGGAGATGGATCATATGAAGGGGTTGACGGACGACGAAAAGCGAACCTTGCTGGCGGTGGCGCGCGCGGCCATCGTGTCGAAGCTCCATTCAAAAGAAGCGACGTCCCGGCCGGAGGCGCCTTCTCCCCCGCTTGGGCAACTGAGGGGGTGCTTTGTCTCTCTTCATAAGAAACGAGCGCTCCGGGGATGCATCGGCATCATCGAACCGATCGCGCCACTGATCGACGGCATTCATGAAAATGCCCTTAACGCGGCATTCCGGGATCCGCGATTTTCAGCGGTGGAGGAAAAGGAACTCGGGGAAATCGAAATTGAAATCAGTGTGCTGACCCCGCCGCAGCCTTTGGTATTTTCGAACCCAGAGGCGCTTCTGGCACAGCTGAAGCCCGGGGTTCACGGCGTAATTCTGTCCAAGGGTGGACGTCGTTCAACTTTTCTTCCCCAGGTCTGGCACCAGTTACCGGAAAAGGAACGGTTTCTGGAGCATTTGTGCCTCAAAGCGGGGATGAAGGGTGACTGCTGGAAGGATGCCGCCGTCAAGGTTCATGTCTACGAGGTGGAGTCCTTTTCAGAGTCAGACCTATCGTGAATGACCGCTATAGAGTTGTTTTTTATAACGATTTCAACTTTCAACTTTCATGACGATGACCGGCACCGGCCTGTGAAACTCGAAAGTTGAGTAACGATGATCCCGATTATACCTATAGGGAGTCCGGACGGCGGATCAACGTCGTCCTTTCGGATCCTGCAATCTTCATATCGGACCGGGGGCGGACGGTTATACGTCCCATGCGGCCGAATTTTTGAGCAAGGAGGAAAAAATGGACATCGAGGAGATGGTGGCACAGGCGGATAACGAGGCGTTGGTGAAATTGGTGATGGATGCCTTCCGCCGGATTGTCGTCCACTATGGCGCCTGGTTTGCGGAGGTGGAACACCAGATTGGCATGGCCAACGCTCTTGAGGTTGAAAAAGAGGTATGGGATGCCAGTCTCGGGAACCAGATGACCCGTCTGGGTAAGACCCTTGGATTTTCTGTGGAAAACGGCGTTCCAACAGCGTTGAGATCCCTGCCCAGGGAAACACTGGTCGACCTGATCGAGAAGATCGGTATCAACTGGCTGGCCAACGACGGCATCTGGTTTCAGGCGGTCGAGAAAAAATTCGGGATGATCGACGCCAAGCGCTGCAACGATACCTGCTGGACCCGCTACTCTCCATATGAGGCGTCGCGGATCAAGAATCTGCTGGATCTGCCGGAAAAAGGCGGCATCCCGGCTCTCAAAAAAGCGCTGACATGCCGCATGTACGCCTTTATCAATAAATACACGATTGAGGACGTCGATGATAACAGCATCGTTTTTCAGATGAACGAATGCCGGGTCCAGGCGGCGCGCAAGCGAAAGGGTCTTCCGGATTATCCCTGCAAGTCTGCGGGGCTGGTGGAGTATCCCTATTTTGCCAGGACCATCGATCCCCGCATCGAGACCGAGTGCATAGGGTGCCCGCCGGATGAGCATCCCGGGAACTGGTATTGTGCCTGGCGATTTTGGATATCCGGAGATTGAGGCGATTTTAGTGCGGGGTGATCGGATTTTTGTGTGTAGGAGATCAAAAAGGTGTTGACACGGGGCCG
>NZ_JBFXGG010000029.1:0-39045 GCF_050178255.1 Desulfococcus sp.
TCACGGATAAGGACGCCTACCATGGCATGCTCCGCAGAGGTGATATTGTTGTCAGCACGGCCTTTCAGGAAAATTTCGGGATATCGGTGGTGGAAGCCGTTGCGGCGGGATGCCTGCCCCTGCTGCCGCGACGGCTTTCTTATCCTGAGATTCTTCCCCCCGCGTTTCATCGCGACTTTCTTTACGAGGGGCCCGAGGATTTCATTGAAAAACTATCCCGACTGATTGCCGGCGGCCACCGGATGTCCATGGCGCGTGAGCAGCTCGTCCGGGCTATGGGCGCCTATGCCTGGAGCCGTGCCGCGGCTCGTTATGACACGCTTTTAAGCGAGATGGCCGCATTGAAGGGTGCCCCTTGTAAAAGGCCGACGACGTCGGTCGGCAGCAATTCGGGGCTTGACAAATGCGAATGACTTGGGTAGTGATCCACATCCAGGATATACAGTTTATAAAGGAACGGGTTGAGCATGACACACCGACAGTGGCGCGGGTGGCGGCAGACAACATGATGCCTGCTCACCACCGTTGACGCGACGTTTGAGACACAAACGTCCAGACGATGACTTAAGGCCGTGAGCGGCTTCAGCGACAGACGCGGAAGATGCTTGCGGCTTTTTTTGTTGCGGCAAGGCCGAGCTTCCATGCGGAGTTTCGGCTTTTGTTTTATAGGGAGAGCAGATCATATCGACCGGGGTCTGGCGGTTTGAGCCTGCCTTCCGTGTCAGAAAGGGGATCGGGTGAAGGAACGAAAATTGTTGCTGGGCAATGAGGCAATGGCATTGGGACTACTGGAAAACGGATGCTCGGTAGCGACGTCCTATCCCGGTACTCCGGCGTCGGAGATACTCGCTTCGGCGGCTTCCTTGAAAAAGATTCACGGGCTCTCTATGCACGTTCAATGGGCGGTCAACGAAAAAATTGCCTTTGAGATCGCCTATGCCGCAGCCATTACGGGGCTTCGTACGGCTGTCAGCATGAAGCAGGTGGGGCTGAACGTGGCTTCGGATCCACTTATGAGTGCGGCCTATATGGGAACTAAAGGCGGTTTCATCCTCATCAGCGCCGACGATCCAGGGCCCCACTCTTCCCAAACGGAACAGGACAGCCGACTCATGGCCGTTATGGCCAAGATTCCCGTTCTGGATCCCGACTCTCCATCTCAGGCCAGATATATGGCGGCTCTCGGCTACGAAATGTCGGAGGCCTTCGAGATCCCGGTTATGATCCGTCCGACGACCCGGGTCTGTCACAGTCGACAGGATATCGCCGTTGGGCCGATTTCTGTCGAGCCGCGAACGGCCGATTTTGAGCGGAATCCTGTTCGATGGGCCGCAACACCCAAGTTCAGGCATCAATTACACCGGCAGCTCGAGGAAAAGCTGGATGCCATGAGCCGCTATGCAAAGACGGCGCCGGTATGGCTGAATTCCGGGAAGCGGTTTTCGCGGGCACTGGTCGTCTCGGGCGTGGCGGCCGCCCACACGCGAGAGATCGTCGAGGAGATGGGGCTTTGGGGCACGATCTCGGTTTACCAGGTGCTGCAGCCATTTCCCCTTCATGCCGATTTTATCTCCGAGCTTCTTTCCAATCACGACGACATCCTCGTTATAGAGGAGAGCACCGGCGTCATAGAGATGCAGCTCGCCGACCGTTATCGTGTCAAAGGACGGAACAGCCGGGATGTGCCGCGAGTCGGAGAGCTGTTGCCGGAGGATGTCGAGCGATTGATCAGTGAATTTGCGGACCTTCCCGTAAAAACCGTCTCGATACCGGCCCCGTCCCCGGGTCGTCGACCGACCCTCTGCGCAGGCTGTCCCCACCGAGCCAGTTTCTATGCCATCAAGCGGGCGGCGCGTAAGGGCATCTATACCTCGGATATCGGCTGCTATACACTGGGTCTCAACCTGGGCGTCGTGGATACCGTCCTTTGTATGGGGGCCGCCATTTCACAGGCCGCCGGATTTTATCACGCTTATAGGGATATGGAAAATCGTCCGGATATCGTCGCCACCATGGGGGACTCCACATTTTTTCACGCCGGTATACCGGCACTTATCGATGCGGTGGTGCAGCAGGTCCGGTTTCTTCTGGTTATCCTGGACAACCGTACGACAGCCATGACGGGAAGTCAGCCCACGCCGTCGACGGGGGTGGGGGTGTGCGGAGAGACCCTGAATAGCGTCGACATCGAGGCCGTGGTGCGGGCTTGTGGCGTTCAATACTGCGAGACAGGCAATCCCTATCAACTGAAGGCGTTTATCCCCCTGTTGAAGGAAGCGGTCGCCTATAGTCGGGATTCCGGACCTGCCGTGGTGATCTCCCGTTATCCCTGCATCCTGGATCGTCGCAGTCGGAACGAGCGGACACCGGGGATTTCCGTCGCCGTCAACGATCGGTGTGACGGGTGTGCCCACTGTGTGGAACAGTTCGAGTGCCCGGCGCTGATATTGGATACCACGGCCCATCGGGTCGATATCGATCCCATGGTATGTGTCGGCTGCGGGGTCTGTATTCATGTTTGTCCCAAAGGGGCCATCGAGGAGGTAAAATAAGATGAACACAAGGCAGCAGATCGTGATCAGCGGTGTAGGCGGCCAGGGCATCCTCTTCGTCACCCGTCTTCTGGCGGAGGCGGCCATTCTGAACGGGCTTCCGGTGTTGACCTCCGAAACCCATGGAATGGCCCAGCGAGGCGGGACCGTGGTTTCTCACCTCAAGGTCGGTAACTTTACGAGCCCTCTCATTCGTCCGGGGGCGGCGGACGGTCTTCTCATCATGAAAGCCGAAAACGCCGCTTTGCACGGCTATTTTTTGAAACCTGGCGGATGGGCGGTGGTCAACTGTCCGAAACACACGGCCTGTGATCTGACCCGCTGCACGGTGGATGCCGACGGAATTGCGGTCCATCTGGACAACCCCAAAGCCGTCAATCTGGTCATGCTGGGGTTCGCTTTAGCCCAGAGTCCGGAGATGTTCTGCCGGGCGGACGATATGCGGCGGATCCTCGAACGTCGGTTGACAGGGAACGGCCCCATGCGAACGGCGGCCTTGGATGCCTTTGAAGCCGGATGCACGGCGGCTTCCGGCGAAAACGGATCCAACGTCCAGGATCCATTCCACACACAAGGAGGGCAAGAAGATGAGTAGACCCAAAGTGTTATACGTTTTAGCGGCATGTACGCTTCTGCTATCGACCGGATTCTTCCCGGTGCAGGATGCGGCGGCCGATACGATTCAACTTCGATATGCCAATTTCCCCCCCGCTCCGACCTTTCCCTGCGTCCAGATGGAGCGATGGAAGGCCGAGGTGGAAAAACGGACGAACGGCCAGGTTCGGATTCAGACCTTTCCCGGCGGCACCCTTCTCGATGCCAAGGACATGATGGACGGCGTCATCGCCGGCCAGGCGGATATCGGATGTTTTTCCATGGCCTACCAGCCGGGACGTTTCTTTCTGACCAACGCGCTCAGCCTGCCCCTCGACATTCCCAGCGCCAAGGTAGGGAGTCTGGTCCTTTGGGACATCTACCAGGCCTACCAACCTGAATCTTTTGCCAAGGTCAAGGTGCTGACGATGTTTACCACGGCACCCGCCAACATCATGTCCAAAACGCCGGTCAGGACCCTTGCGGGCCTGAGAGGGCTTGACCTTCGTGCTTCAGGGGGCGCGGCCCAGATCCTCAAGGCCTGGGGGGCGAATCAGGTGGGGATGCCCATGTCCGACACCCCGGAAGCGCTTCAAAAAGGGGTGGTGCAAGGGCTGTTTTCCTCTCTGGAGGTCATGAAGGATCTCAAATTTGCCGAGATCTGTCGGTATGTCACCATGACGGATACCGTGATCTATCCATTTGCCGTGGTCATGAACCTGGATGCGTGGAACGGTCTGCCCGAATCGGTCCGGAATGTGATGGACGATCTGCGGGTTGAGCAGGCCCAATGGACCGGCGAGTATATGGATCAGCATGTCGAGGCGGCTCTCAAGTGGTCCAAGGCGGAGCACGGCGTCGAGGTGATTCGGCTGTCCTCGGAGGAAAAGGTTCGGTGGGACGCGCTCCTGACGCCGATCATCGACAAATGGATCGAAGAGGCAAAGGCTAAGGGACTCCCGGCCGAGGCCATTATCAAGGATATCCGAACGCGGTTGGCCGTGCGCGGCGGCCGATAGGTCGACCGCGGTTCGATGAAAGGACGGGGGGTGACACCGCCTCTCGGGTATCGGGACATGATCGATAAACTCTCAACGAGAATCAATCGGGTATTGGTCGCTCTGGGCGGGATCTTTCTTTTGGCGATGGTTCTGCTGACCTGCGGAAACATCCTGCTCCGTATCATATGGGTACCCATACGCGGCACCTTCGAGCTGATGGGCTTTTTCGGGGCTGTCACCGTCAGTTGTGCCCTGGGATACACCCAGATGCGTAAAGGGCATATTGCGGTGGATGTGCTGGTCCGGCGATTTCCGACCCGGATCGCCCGACGGCTGGATGGCATCAACCATCTGGTCTGCGCCCTCTTTTTCGGTGTCGCGGCCTGGCAGTTATTTGAAAAGGGCCAGGTCCTCTTCCGTACGGGGGAGGTGACGGAAACCTTGCGTATCATCTATTATCCCTTCACTTTTGGTACGGCGTTGGGGTGCGGCGTTTTATCGCTCATTTTGATTGGGCAGCTGATCAGGGTGTTGATGCCGAAGATGGGAGACGGAGCATGAGCCTTGCAATGACGGGCGTCGTCGGCATAGTTCTGCTGTTGGGCATTCTTTTTTTTCTGGGCATGCCGGTGGGCTTTGCCATGGGGGTTGTCGGCTTTTTAGGGTTTTGTCATGTGATTTCCCTTCAAGCCGGACTGAATATGCTGGGATCCGTGGTATGGGACACCTTTTCCAAATATGGGCTCACGGTGATTCCACTTTTCATTTTCATGGGTCAGATCGCTTTTCATTGCGGCGTCAACGAGAAACTTTACAAAGCCGCCTATGCGTGGTTCGGCCATATCCGCGGAGGCATCGCCATGTCGACCATCATGGCCTGTTCCGCTTTTTCGGCCATCTGCGGCTCCAATGTGGCGACGGCGGCCACCATGAGCACCGTGGCCTTGCCACAGATGAAAAAATATCGATATCATCCCCAATTGAGCACCGGCGCCGTGGCGTGCGGATCCACCCTTGGGGTGGTGATTCCACCCAGCGTGGTCCTGATCGTAATCGGACTTTCCACTGAACAATCCATTGCCAAACTCTTTTACGGGAGCATTGGTGCCGGAGTGGTTCTGGCCTTGCTGATGTTGGGAACGGTGGCATTGATCTGCCGGCGTCATCCCGACTGGGGGCCGGTGGGGCCGGCTACCGGATGGCGGGAAAAAATAAGATCGCTTGCCGGCGCGCTGGAGATGCTGGTGCTGTTTCTCCTGGTCATGGTCGGACTTTATCTGGGTGTCTTTACACCCGCGGAAGCCGGGGCCGCAGGATCGTTTTTCGCTCTCGTCATCAGTCTTTTCCAGGGTACTTTGACGTGGCGAAAATTTCTCGCTTCGGTGACGGACACCCTCGGGATCTCGTGCATGGTCATTACCATCGTCATGGGTGCCGTGATTTTCGGCCGATTCCTGGCGGTGACGCGCATTCCTTACGACATCGCCGGATGGGTGGTATCCCTTCCCGTACCCAAGGCAGGTGTCATGATGATTATCTTTTTCATCTATATCCTTGGGGGAGCGGTCATGGACGCCTTGGCCCTTCTGCTCATCACGATTCCGATATTTTTCCCGGTGGCCGTCGAACTGGGCTATGATCCCATCTGGTTCGGCGTCACCATCACCGTAGTGACCACATTGGGCGCCGTGACGCCTCCCGTGGGAGCGACGACTTACGTGGTGGCGGGAATGGCGGACGGCGTTTATCTGGAGGATGTCTTCCGGGGCATTGTCTATTTTCTTCCCGCGTATCTGATCTGCATCCTGCTTCTGATGGTCGTCCCCGAGGTGGTCACCGTGCTTCCCCGCTTGTTGAGGTGACGGCGGAGGAAAGCCGTAACAAGCGCCCTATCCGCCGATGGAGGACATAGTGGCCTTGATCTCTTCGGGCTCGCCGGTGTCGACGTGATGCTCCATGGGTTTGAATCGGACGGCCTGAAGGAACAGCTTGACAATATCGCCGTCAAGACATCCTTTTCGAATGATGCCTTTGAGATCCTCCTGGCGATCTGAGAGGAGGCATGGACGCAACTGTCCGCCGGCCGTGAGCCGAAGTCGATTACAGAGGTGGCAGAAATGGTTGCTGAGCGGTTGGATGATACCGATTTCTCCTTGGGCGTCCCTGAATCGGTATCGTTCGGCCGGACCGCCGTCAATATCCCTGCGGATCGGTACCAGTTCACCTAGAGGGCTGATGCGTTCGATGATCTCCGGAGCCAAAATGCGGACGTTCCTGTCAAGATGATGGTCTCCAATGGGCATGTATTCAATGAATCTCATATGGAAGGGATAGGTAAACGAAAGTTTGGCGATGTTGATGAGTTCATCATCGTTGATGCCTTTCATGGCCACGGTATTGATTTTGATGGGGGAAAATCCCATTGAATGGGCGGCCTCGATGCCTTCCCATACCCGAGAAAAACAATCGTATCCCGTGATTCTCTCGAAGCGTTCGGGATACAGGCTGTCAAGGCTGACGTTCAATCTCTTGATGCCCGCATTTTGAATCCGGGCAAGATTGTCCTTCAGAAGAACGCCGTTGGTCGTCAGAGAAATATCTTTCAACCCTTCAATTCTTCCCAATTCCGCGAGAAAATCATAGACCCCTTTCCGCACCAGAGGCTCCCCACCGGTCACGCGGATTTTGGTGATGCCGAGTTGAACACCAATCCGAACGATGCGGAGGATCTCTTCATAACGCAGAACTTCGCTGTGAGCGAGTCTTGGAATGAGCGCCCGAGGGGGCACACAGTACATGCACCGCAAATTGCATCGGTCGGTGATCGATACCCGGAGATAGGTGAGATTACGGTTGAACGAGTCGATAAGTCTGGGATGTTTCACGATCCGGCGTCCTTTCATGCGTCTCCTGAAACGCTAAGCATCATAACGGGTAAAGAAAAGGCGGCTCCTCTATTTATTTTCGGTTTTCAGCGAATTCAGGAACAGGCCGATGCCGCCCATCCATAACCCCAGGATCATGATCAACTCGAACGACGACATGTCACGCAGCCTGAATTGAATGCTTGAGACGATGCCGAAGAGAAGCATAGCCAGGGTGGTTGCGACCAGAATCCAACCCAGGGGATTTTTGGCGTTGTAAAAGATCATGCCGATATCGCCGTTGGTCCCCCCTGCGCCGCTCAATGTCATGATCGATATCCTCGGTGGTATAGTGAATGGATTTTGCAGTTACCCGCGACAGCGCCGGATCTAGAAAGAATAACGCAACGAAAGTAATGCGCCTCCCCGGGTAGGGGAAAGTGACAGATCGAGCTTGTAACGGGTACGGATATCGGAAATGAATCGTTCGGTCTGATCCTGGTTGTACTTGTGGGCGCTCGTGATCGAACCGTAAATGTTTCCACTGTAAAACCCAGATTCCACAAGCGCCAGAAGTCCGCCCAGTGCGGGATTGTCGTTTCGGAAGGCCGTGTAGGTTGCCAGCATCATTCCGCTGTTCAGAAAAAACGATACCAATGCATCCCGGTACCGTTCGCAGTAAAGGTATCCCAAACCCGGAATTACGGCGAGAGCGCCTGCGAAGCCGGGTTTTTTCCGGGAAATATTCTGATATTCCCCCATGGCATCGAAGAGCTCGGGGAGGCCGTAACGCTCTTGTCGTTCGGTGTCGATCTCATTGAAGGCGAGGGCGGCATTCTTCCAGAGTCCGGCTTCCAAAAGAACCCATCCCATTCGGTATCGAACCTCGTCTCTGATCTGGTGGGAATCGGTCAGGGCGGCAAGATTGTTGAGCGTGTTGACGGCTTGTCCCGTTGCACCCATGCGAACATAGCATTCGCTGATGCGGTAGTATGCCCGGAGAACGGTGTCGGATTCGGATATCGGCCGAGTCCCGTGTCGATCTGCAATCCGGGAAAAGGCCTCGACGGCATCCGGGTATCTTCCGGATCGGAAATAAGCCGTCCCGATCTGATACATCGCATCCACTACGCGGTCGTTGTCTGGGAAGAGGAAAATAAAGCGCTCATATTCGGTGACGGCGCGATCATAATCCGCCTTGTCAAACAGGTGTCCGGCAAAATCGAACTGACGGTCGGCGTCTACCTCCAATATCCGACCGGCCGAGGCGGGGCCGGACTGAACCAGCAGGAAACCGCACATCAGAAGGATAGGAACGGTGTACCCAGGATTGAAGAAAGACGGCCTCATTTACTGTTGCGTCACCCGGACGACCTCCTCAATGGTGGTCAATCCTTTGAGCACCTTCTGGATGCCGTCCTGCCGAAGCGTGATCATATCCTTGGCATGGCTTTTGATAACATTGGAATCAAAGGTCGTCAGAACCACGCTTTTGAGATTTTCATCCATCAGCATGATCTCAATGATGGCCACGCGTCCCTTATACCCCGTATGGAAGCAATTGGGGCATCCTTTGGCCTGGTAAATGGTATGATGCTTCAGAAGGGATTTGTCGATACCGATCCCTTCCAACATGATGTCACTGGGGGTATAAGGCTCCTTGCATTCAGGACACAGGACGCGAACCAGTCGCTGGGCCGCGACGGCGATAACCGATGACGAGATCAGAAAAGGCTCCACACCGATATCCACGAGGCGGGTAATGGCGCTGGCCGAGTCGTTGGTGTGAAGGGTCGAAAAGACGAGGTGGCCGGTCAGGGCCGACTGTACGGCGATATTGGCCGTTTCCCGGTCCCGGATCTCCCCTACGAGAATCACGTCCGGATCCTGTCGGACGATGGAGCGGAGGCCTCGCGCAAAGGTCAGATCGATTTTCGGGTTGACCTGGATCTGGCTGATTCCTTTCAACTGGTACTCGATAGGATCCTCGATGGTGATGATATTGATTTCAGGCTTGTTGATGGAAGAAAGCACTGCGTAGAGGGTGGTGGTCTTGCCGCTGCCGGTGGGTCCGGTAACGAGAATAATGCCGTTGGGCGCCGACATCAGTTTCTTCAGAAGATCGAGCCGCTCGGGGGACAACCCCAGTTCCGTCAATTCGAGTAAGGATGACGACTTGTTGAGCAGGCGCATAACGACGCGTTCGCCAAAGGCTGTGGGGAGCGTCGAGATCCGAACATCGATATCCTGGTCGCCGATTTTGACTTGGAGGCGGCCATCCTGAGGCAGTCGTTTTTCGGCGATATTCATGTTGGACATGACCTTGATCCGTGAGATCAGCGCTGCCTGAATGCCTTTGGGGGGAGTCAGCAGGTCGTAAAGAATGCCGTCGACCCGATACCGGATCTTGAAACTGTCCTGGTATGGCTCGATATGAATATCGCTGGCGCGGGCTTTGGCAGCCTGAGAGATGACGTGGTTGACGAGCTTGATGATGGGGGCGTCGCTGGTATCGTCCAGAAGGTCTGCGGTATCTTCGATGTCCGAAAGAATGAGGGATTCATTTTCCTCCATGTCCTGTACCAACTGCTCGGCGGAGTCCCGGTTCAGGTCGTAGGAAATGTTGATGGCCGAAAAAATAGCCTCTCGAGTGGAGAGGACCACCTGAACAGACTGTTTTCCAATAATCCGTATGACGTCGTCTATGGGTTGGAAAGATGTGGGATCGTTCACTGCGATGATCACCGATGGACGATGATTTCCGGCGTCGATGATTGCCTTGTCGGTCAATCCCTCCGGCCCTTCGTTTTCCAGGGGCACCATGACGTATTTTTTAAGAAACTGTATGGGAATGTTCTGGATGACCGTACTGCGTGAGTTGCCGACGGGAAGCCGCTCTATCACCGGAAGATCGTAGACGCCGCTTAAGGTTTCGAGCCACTGGGCCTCCGTCAACATTTTCTTTTTGATGAGAATCTCTCCAAGACTGCCGCCTTTCTCCGATTGGATCAGGCGCACCTCTTCAAGAGTCTCTCGGGAGAGGCCTGTTTTCTCATGAAGAACGTCAAGTAATGTTTGTTGCATGGGTTGATGGGTCTTTGGAATGCTTGGTCGCACAAGCCCGTCAGGGTTGGTCGAGCAGCTCCGGAATTGAGGGGACGGTATCGTAGTCACCTGTTTTTCTTTCATTATAGAGTTTAATGCCGCCCTCCTTGTCCGCTGCGTTGACCTCGTTTTGCTTCCTCTCCAAAATAACCGCCGCTTCCTCCCGATTTTTGACGACATGGGGGGTGAGAAAGATGAAAAGATTGGTTTTTTCCCTGCCCCGGTTCATGGATTTGAATGCCCATCCCAGGCCGGGAACATCCCCGAGACATGGAATCTTGCTTTGGGATTCCGAAAAGGTATCGTCGATAAGGCCCCCAATGACGATGGTGTTCGTGTCGTGGACAATGACCGTGGTGTTGACCTCCCGTTTGAAGGTGGTGGGGCGCTCGTCGCTGGAGGTGTTTGCGGCCTGGTCCAGCTTGGTGAGGGTCTGTTCGATTTTCATGCGAATGAGCCGGTCCTTGCTGATCTGGGGCGTCACCTTGAGTGTAATTCCAACATCTCGATATTCATAGGTATTATAGGTTTCCGAAGTGGATGTGGTACCGGTTTTGGTCTGGTAGGGCACGTTTTTCCCGACGTTGATAAAGGCTTCCTCATTGTCTGTGGTCAGCAATTGAGGCGTTGAAAGGATATGGGTGGACGTGTCTTTTCGGAAAAACTGCGCAACCGCCCCGATATTCTGGAAGGTGAGACCGCCGATTTCGATGGTTTCCCCGAAAACCCCCATGCTGAATCCCTGAGGCAACCCTACGGCTCCTGTCGCAGCGGCGCCGGCGATACCTCCCAGAATGGAATAGGGGCTGTCGCCGCCGCCGGACCAGCCGCCGCCCACCCAGGCATCCTTGCCGCTGCCGTATCCCACTTTGCCGCCGGCGATCCACTCGGTGCCGATACCGAATCCTTTGGTTACGTCCACTTCCATGATGAGTGCCTCAATATAGACCATTGCCCTGGGAATGTCGAGGCGTTTGATGATATCCTCGATGACCGCATATTCGTCTTTTTCGGCGGAAATGATGAGAGAATTGGTCGGCTTGTCCGAGGTGATCTGAACGGTTTCCGGTACAAGCGGAACGTCCTTCTTACCCGTATCTTTTTGTCCGCCGCCCTTGTCAGACAGGGATTGCAGGGTTTTGGCCAGATCCTCTGCGGTGGCGTGTTCCAGATAATAGACGTGAATGCCTTCGCTGCCCCGAGGGAGTTCCCTGTCCAGTCGACTGATCAGACGCCGGATTTTAACGCTGTCATCTTCGCTCGCCAGAATAATCACCGAGTTGGTGCGTTCATCCGATACGAATTTTGCGCCGTCATCCGGTGAAGACGGCTTTCTGGCGGTCTTCTGGGCTTGAAAGACGGTCGACAACGTTCGGACCATCTTTTCGGCATCGGCATTTTCGAGGGGGATAACGGAAATTTCCTGGCCTACGCCGACGACGTCGATGGTTTTGAGAATATTGATAAGCCGGATGATGTTCGAGTAGACATCCGTGATGATCAGTGTGTTGGTGGGTTGATAGGCCAGGATGACGCTGCTCTTGGATACCAGCGGCGCGAAAAGACGCTTGATATCTTCCGGATCGGCATATCGCAGGGGGATCAGTTGGGTCACGACTTTGTCATCCGGTGAGCGGACATCGTCTCGGAACAGGGTTTCGATATCGCGAGTGCGGGCATCGGGGGACGGGATAACCTTGGTGATTTCGCCGGATTCAACCGTTGTGTATCCGTGAACCTCCAAGACCGATTCGAAAACCCTGTAAGCCTCCTTGACGGAAATTTTTGAGGGGGAAATGATGGTGACCTTGCCTTTGACGCGTCGATCGATGATGAAATTGCGATGGGTCAATTCGCTGATGAATTTGATAAATACATTGATATCCACATCGTTGAAATCGATGGAAACAAAGCGTTCCTTGTCGTTCTCATTTCCACTTTGCGCGAATACGAACATCGGACATGCCAGAAACATCAATACGAAACTGATGGTACAGATCCGTATCCATCGCCTATTAAGCGTGTCGTAAGATTTCATGGTCAACTTGTTGGGCTCCCCTTCCCGTGGGTGGTCATGACAAGCGAATCAAAGATCGCTCGGGAAATTATTCGATCGTGTATTCAATCTGTCTCGGCCTACCTCTCCGCCTAACCTGAAGAGTGACATTTGAAGAGGACTTCAATTGGTTGTAAAATTTCATGGCATCGTCGACGGATTCGATATTCTGGCCGTCCACACTGGTAATGATATCACCGCTGCGAAGCCCCAACCGGGCGAAAATGGAGTCTCCCTGGATACGGGAGATGGTGAGACCGTCCGGTTTGCCGTTTCGAAAATGAGGCCGGATCTTGGCTTGATTCATCAGGCCGTTGAGATCGTTCATGGCCTCGCTGATCGTCTGGCGATTCAAGGATATCTGCTGGGATTCACTTGTTAACATGCCGGCAATTCCTGGAATCGCCGGGGCTCGGAGAGATGTATTTCCTGCCGGGAATTCGCCTGATCCCGTCTTTTCCATGGCCAGCACCTCGTCCTTGCCGTTCACTGTCAACACCACCTTTTCCCGAAGAATGCGTTTGATGGTTGCATTCATGATCGAATCGTTTTCCCGGTAGAGGTTTTGAAGGCGTTTTTGCTGATCCTCGATGACCGCATAGGTCTTTTCTCCTTCGCCGCTTACGGTTCCCCAGAGCTTCAGTTTTAGCTCGGTCTCCTTTAATTCCGAAATGTCGGTCTGCTCTGGAGAGGAAGCGGACGAAACCCTGACAAGATCCCCGGTTTTGAAAAGGTTGCGTTGTTCAATAACACTGTAGTCGCTCAACGGACGGAAAGGAACGGATTCCTGACGGGACTTTGAACTTTTGGCCGATAACGGGGTATCGGCCACATCTATCCCGGAAGTAACACCTTTGTAGAATGCGCTGACCCCGAGGTAGGCCGCCATTGTCACGAAAAAGAGGTTGATCAGCACGGCATAGGTTTTTTCAGTCAACGTGATATTCATTCGGATAGATGTACTCTTTTCACTGCAGTAAAAACTCAGGCGAGGCTATAGTACCTTTGATGATGAAAGGGAAGGTATTATTCCCGCCGCGATTCTGAAAAAGTATCGATATGGAACTGTCCAAACCCGAAATAAACGACGGATGGGGTTTAATGGATCCGACAAGGTCGAGTCCGCTCTCAGGATAGGGCGTCTTTATCCGGATTGTTCCCGACAAATTCCCGTTTATCTGGCTACCCTTTGCCGACAGGGCTTCGATGCGAAGCGTAGCGGCATCGTCCGCCGCCAATTTGGCATTTACCTCGGCAAAAGTCAAATCCTTCAGGCTTGCGCCAGGTATTTCAATATCCATGCGACAAGTCGAGGCCGTAAGACTGGCCGTGAATTGACCGGCGGCATCGGACCGTTCGAAGTCGATCAACCCGGAGAGCGTTCCATCAACAGGGGTTCGTGAAAGATGCTCGACGGCCGCCATGCGACCGATCTGAATCTCGGCGAGGTCCGTGTGCAGCGCCGTCAGCTCGCCGTTTCGATCCAGAATCATCCTCCCTTTCACATGTCCGTCATAGCATAGACCGAATATGGCGAATGCAGGCGAAGATCCGAATAATGTCCGTATTTCGGGGGTGATCCTCAGCTGTTCCAAAGATATCTGCAGCGGGTCTCCCTGGCCGAATACCACTCCCGATGCTTTGATTCCCGGTGGGAAAACCGGGGATATGCGTTCGATGGTGAGCGCTGTTCCGGGGTGGACCTGATGGAAGACGGAAATGACATTGGCTTCAATCGTCTTTGACGGAAAAAGGTGATAAAGGAAAAAAATCAGAACGACCGCTGTGTAAAGGCCGTAACACATCCATGCTTTGTGCTTTTTGAACATCGGAATTGTAAGGCTTTCTTTTATGCTTCGAAGGTTTCGACCTGGAGAATGACATCGATCATTCCTTCCGTTCCGGCCTTGGTGATGGAAATCCGTCGAATAAAGACCATATTTTTGGAGGTTTCCACCATGTGAAGATAGGGGGTCAGCTGCTTCATACCGATCCCCTGAAGCTTAAGTTCCACCATGGAGAGGTTGTAAGGACTGTTTTTCGGCCGCGACTTGGATGGCTTCATGTAAGCAATGTTGTCCTTGACCCGGGCTTCACCGGCCAGTTGGTCCAGGAAGGAAAACAAGGTGAAGCCCTGGGGACGATTGGAAAAGTTCTGCTTGAAGCGTTCGTTTTCATTCTTCAAGGACTCGTATTCCAGCTTCATGGCCTTCATGTCCGCAAGCGCCGCCTGCTTCTGACGCAGGGTCGTTTCAAGACGCGTTCGATGCGCCACGATAGGTGCGATGATGAATTCTATGGCGACAAACACGATCAAAAAGACCGCGGCTGCATAAACGGCATATCGTTCGCGTTTGCTGAGTCGGTTCAGATTCATAGATCCACCTTCATTTTAAAACGTATCCGGTTTTCGTTTTGATCTTTATTGGTCGAGTTGATGGTCACTTTTTTGAATAGATCGATTTTCTCCAGTCGCGTCTGGATATCGTCGACGGAATTGAATGTGTCCGTGTTTCCGGAGATCAGGACATCTCCCTGGTTGATCACCATGCGTGTGAATTCCACATCAATCTCCTCCGGAATCTGTTTGCTGATCTCTTCGAGAATTTGGATAGTCAGAACATGAGCGCCGGAATCTCCCGGAATGAAGGTGTCCCGACGGAGGTCCTCCATGGCGATTTTCATTTGGTGAACTGGATCCACGACCCTCTGAATTTCAGGGAAAGTGGATTGAAATATGGCGGTGATCTGCCGATCGATTCGTTCGGCTTTTCGATTGAGTGCGTGAGTGTCGATGAAGACGTTGAGGCCGAGAAGGCAAAGAAGGATTGCCGTAAACACCCCCAGCCGGATCAGGTTGCTTTTGTAAGCGGCCCAGTTTCGTTTTGCGGCAAAGGGGCCTCTGCGGAAATTGAGGAATTTTTTCCCCTCGATCTGGGCCAGGGTCAAGGCCAGGGCATTGTCGATTTCCCCCGATTTCCAGTTCTCTTCCGTCGCGATCTTGACTTTTCCATTGGCTTGCCGGATCAGGTCCACGGACGTCACCGAGAGCGAAAGCGTTTTTTCCAAAGCGCTTTTAATGTGTTCTGCCTGGCCGTTCAGACCCCGGCCCGTCAAGAAGGCCTGTTCAGGCATAAGCGGTTGTTGGGCGGTGTTTTCGAATGCCAGCAGGGTTTGTCTGATTTTTGCACCAAGTCCGTTGTCGCCGTTTTGGGAAGTGAAGGATGGAATGGATCGAATCAGGCTGATTTCTCCGGAGGTGATGAAAAAAAGCGTTTCCCGATCCCGTCCGATGTCGATGAGAATCCAATCCTGAGGTGGGTCGGCAAAACGGTTTATGCAGGAGACCGTTGAATAACCACCCGGGGTGAGAATCTGAGGATCGATACCGACGCTCGCGAAGATGTCAAGATAGACTTTAAGGGTCGACTTGAGGGCGGCGGCGGCAATGAGATTTGTTTCTCCTTTTTGCCCGGGGACCTGGATCGTCTGAAAGTCGATCACCAGGTTTTCGAGGGGATAAGGGATCGTCGGCTCCAGCTCGAAGGGCAGGACCTGGTCGATTTTTCTATCGCCTTTGAAGGGCACTTTGAGATTTCTGAAAGAGAATTCGTCGGCCGGGATGGCGGCAACGCAATAGACCTGGTCAATCTCCATACCGTTCTGGATAGCTTCCATGGCCGCTTTGAGGCCGGCGGCCCGATCGACGGTATCGGGTATGGGGACGCTTAAAAAACGCTCCAGCTGGATTTCCCGAAGCGTGCTGGAGACGAGAACAGCGGTTACATTGTCATATCGGACGTCAAGTCCGAGGAATTTTCTACTCATCTTTTGATACCTGCCACCGCAGGACCCTGCAGGTCCATTTTCCGGTCTTTTTTTCTTGTTCTCGGTGAACGACGGCGATCACGGTCTCCTGGGTGCCGTTCAATTCCGCAGTGGATTGAATACGAAAAAAGTCGCTGGAATTCCGGATAAGCTTGGGATCGATGGTGAAATCGCTGGGAATTTCCGGGACGTTTTTGTACCAACCGTCTCCAGAGAGATCATGGACAAAGGTCTCCCCGTCCTTTTCACTGCGATAGTCAAACACAGCCTGGGCATAGTCGGCGTTTTCCGAGGGCATCATGGCGATCAGCACGGGAAGATCAGCGGTGTTGAGATTGATGCCCCCTTCATAGGCAAAGTCTTTTCCATCGACCTCCTGGGAAGACTGGGTCATGCCGTAAACGGTCACGAAGGTTTCCAGCCCGGACAGGTCTGTCCCACGAAACAGCTCCGGCGTGATTCCCTTGACCCGGGTAAGTTCGTTTGTATCCATGAAAGGCCCGTTGGCGGGTTTGTAGGGTGGATCAAGCGCCTGATAATACTCCGCCTCAGCTCCGTTTAGACCGGTTGTAGCATCATCGTCTCCCGAGTCGAGCCAATCTTTGATTGAATTGATGATGTCCGTTGCCTCTATATCTTTGAACGTGTCTTCGTCCCGGGCGATCAGAAGCCGGGTGAAACGGTCCCACATGATCTTCTGGGATTCGTTGAAGTGTCGTCCCTTCGGGAAGTCGACCAGTGCGTTTACCTGTATTTTTCCAAGCTCGTCGGCGATGGTGACGGTGATCCCGCCGTCGTCAAAAGGGATCTCCGCGATTACCTCGTTGATTTTTTCCGGATTGGCCCAATCCTCTTGAATGGAGTCGATTGTGGATTCCCCTTTGTCCTTGACGAGCATGGCCATGGCGGCGTGGATTCCCGATGATGCCATGAGGGAGAGGGTTGTTCGGTCTCGGGTCGCAGCAGCGGAAACGACCGCCGCCCGTACTCGCCGGTTGAGTTCCAGTCCTCCGGCTATCAGAACGGTGATGACCGAAATCGTTATTAAAAGTGCCATGCCCTGGCTGTTTTTGAGAATATTGTCTTCCATTGACTTCCTTGGGTCGGATCTGCCTGATCGATGACGCCAACCATCTGTCGGAGGTGCCATCGTCAATCCCGCGGCTCCCTGACGACGGGAAAGCTTACCATTGTTTCGAAAAAAAAGGAAACGCTATCATCACCGATCTCGCCCTGTATCTTCACTGCCGCCGGGGTAGCATACTTAAATTGTCGAGACTCGGAGTCCCATGTATCATGCTCGGTTCCTTCATGATCGTAGTAAAGAAATTTGATCGATTTCAGGTTCTCGACCAAAATGGGATCATTTCCGGTATTCTCTGTATCCGGATAGGGTGACAGATGATCCGCTCGCTTGAGCACATAACGATCGTTCTCTATATGTTGGACATAATAGACGATCTGAGCGATGCCCGGGGTGCGGTCCTTTCCCATGGGCATGTGGGCGAATGATGCAAAACGGAGCCGCGCGAAGCCGTCGCTTCCCAGGGCGTCTTGATCTCCGACGATCCGGTAAGGGTCGGGCGGATCGTCCCCTTTCGGAGGCTGATATCCAGGCGGGAGCGTTATGCATGCGGATGTGATGTCGGCGGTCATTCGCTCGATAGCGCCGCCGATCATCTCGTAAGATGTCATATCGGAATGAATCCTGTCGGTTGTGGAAAAGACAACGCGGTAGGAACCGAAAACGGTCGTGACGATAATGCTGAATATAAAGATGGCTATCAGAATTTCGAAAAGTGTAAAACCGGCGTGGTGAAACCGATTTTTAATGGTTTCGGCCATCGGGCTACTCTCTGTCCGGTATCATTCGATAGGTCCTGATGCGATAGTTCGACTCGTTTTCGTTGAGCGAAATAGTGATTTCGATCATTTTGAGATTTTTTCCGGATTCTCCCAGGTATTCCGATACGACATCCTCAATCGTTACCTCCCAGGTATATCCGGGATAATCCGTGCCGAAATCGCCGTTTCCGGAATCCCGACTATCCGGATCGATGGCGACGGCAGTCAAACGAGCCTGAGCCAGCAGCGGCGCGAGGGTGTGAAATCGAACGGCGTTGTTCATGGATATGGTCTGCGCGTGCAGCCGGTACACGGCGACCAGCACGATGGCCATGATCGCCATGGCTGCAATGACCTCCAGAAGTGTGAATCCTCGGGTGGGTTCCGATCCCAATAGATTTGAGTGTTCAGTTTTTAAATTCCACATAGGTGTCGTAAATCTTGAGATCCGCAAGAAACGGCTCGATCAGCAGGGTCAACTGTCGATCGTCTTTCTCCTGGAGATGAATCATGACCCTGTCTGAATAGCCTTTAGGATAAAACCGCACCTCCGCCTGGCCAAACGAAATTTTTTCACCGTCCGGAAATTCAACGTCCAATATTTCCATCCCTTCGGGGAATTCATATCCTTGTTGCCGGGCGTTCTCCAGATCCTCCTCACTCATGCTTTCATTGGTAGACCACATGGTCCCGGTCCTCATCTCTACATGGAGGGTGTGGATCTTCCGATGCTTGACGGCATCCTGGCGGAGCATTTTAACTGTATAAATCACCCACCGCATCGATTTCTCGCTGTCGTCGCGCAGAACAGATCCTTGGAATCGCGGAAAGGAGAAAAAGAGAAGGATGCTGATAAGGGCAATGACCACGATCAGTTCAATGAGCGTGAAACCTTGTTCTGAAGGCACAGGCTCAGCAGGACGACGCCTTTCGGACATCGAAGCTATTCGATCTCCCAATTGTTGATGTCCTTATCCTCGCCCTCGCCTTCGGGCACGCCGTCGGCTCCGTAAGAGGTAATGTCGTACTCACCGTTGATCCCAGGGCTGAGATAGATGAAATCGTTTCCCCACGGATCGAGGGGGACTTTTCCTTTTTCAAGATATCCGCCGCTTTTCCAGTTCTTCGGTATGTTGCCGGTTTCCGGCGGCTCCACCAGCGCTTGCAATCCCTGTTCCGTCGTGGGATAAAAACCGTTATCCAGTTTATAGAGCTTCAAGGCTGTTTCGAGGCTTTCGATCTGAATTCGGGCCTTCATCTGTTTGGCCTCCCCCGGCCGACTCATGATCCTGGGTACGATCAGTCCGGCCAGAATACCCAGAATAACAATGACGACCATCAGCTCAATAAGTGTGAATCCGTTAATTTCAGTTGTTTTTTTAAAGAAACGTTTGTGCATTCGTCCTCCGTTTTTACAGATCCGGTTCGAGAAGTCGTTTTAGAAGCGATAAGATATCCTGATCGCGTCGTCGTTAAGGGGCTTTGATTCACAATGGGTTCATTATGATTCGCCTATCGGATCAACTCGTTCATTTCAAAAATCGGCAGGCATATTGACAGGACGATAAATCCCACGATCACAGCCATGAAAAGGATCATGACAGGTTCCAGAAGAGCAGTCAAACTCATGACCGTGGCCTCAACCTCGTTTTCGTAGACGTCGGCGACCTTGTTCAGCATGTTTTCCAATTCGCCGCTTTGCTCGCCCACCATGATCATCTGGACGGAAAGGCCTGGGAAAAGGCTGGTGGCGGCGAGAGATGCACCGAGCCCCTGTCCCTTTCCGACCTCTTCCGCGGAACTGGATATGGCTTGAGAGAGCAGAACGTTGCCAACGATATTCTGGACAATACCCAGTGCGGCCAGCATGGTGACGCCATTCTCGAGAAGCGAGCCCATGGTCCTTGCGAACCGGGCCACGGCCATTTTCTTGAGGAGGATTCCGAAGGCGGGCATGTTCAGAAGGATACGATCCCAATGGTAGCGACCTTTTTCGGTCTTTTTGATCCGGAGGATCGCCGCGACGGTGCCCAGGACCAGGGCACCGATGACCCACCAGTAGGCGGTGCAGAATTTACTGATGGCGATCAAGACCTGAGTCGGGGCCGGCAGGGTCTTGCCCATGTCTGAAAAAATGGAGGCGATACTCGGCACGATAAAGGTCAGAAGAAAGAACAGGACCAGCACTCCGATAACGGCCATGAGGATCGGATACGCCAAAGCGGACTTGATACGACTGTTCAGGGCCTGTTGTTTTTCGGTGATGTCGGCCAGACGATCCAATACGATCTCGAGCGTGCCTGAAGACTCTCCCGCCCGAACCATATTGATATAAACCGGAGAAAATATACCTGAGTAGGTGGAAAGCGCGGCGGCAAAACTGTTCCCCTCAACAATGGCGTCCTTGATCTGGGCGAGAACGCGCTTGAAGCCCTGGGACTTGGTATACGGGATCAGGGTGTCCAGAGCGGAAACCAGTGGAAAACCGGCGCCGACAAGGGTTGACAACTGTCGGGTCATCATGCAGATTTCGGAGGGTTTTACCCGGACGAAAGATCTGGAAAGACCGGAAAACCAGGATGCTTTTTCAACAGGTATCTCATGGGTTTCCTTGATGGATACGGGATATATTCTGGACCCTCGCAGCTTGTGCCGGGCGGATTGAACGCTTTCAGCGTCAACGATACCTGAAATTGTTTTGCCTTTGATGTTTAAGGCCGTGTATTCATAAACCGGCATGTTGGATATCCCTCAAAGAACGATGACGATTGAATACCGAAAGTTGAAAATGATATACCATATCTGTGTTGAAGCCGCTTTTCAAGGAATTTTGTCACCGGGAATGGTTTGAGACGTGTTTGACAGCCGTCCGACCGGAACCGGGCTGGAGAGCGATGACGGCGGTGATAAAAATCTTGCGAGTTGAATGCCAAACACGGTACATAAATAAAAAAGGGCCGTCACTGCGGCCCTCTTTTTGTGTAATCCGTGTTGGTCGGGGCGAGAGGATTTGAACCTCCGACCCCTTGAACCCCATTCAAGTGCGCTACCAGTCTGCGCTACGCCCCGACGCGTTGGGGTAATTACTATGGATGATGATGAGTGTCAATAGGAAATGTGAATTTTATGACAGATGTTGTTCAGCGGCGGACCGTAGTGCCGCGGCGTCTCGTGCAGGGCGACGCCGTCGGTATCGTTGCGCCCTCGAGCGCTTTTGAGGAGGAAAAGTTCCGGCAGGGAATTGAAACGATTCGCGAGATGGGCTTTTTACCCGTAATTCCGGAAGAGCTGTTCCTCAAAAAAAGGTATCTTGCAGGTACGGATGACCACCGGGCACGGTTGATCAACAGGATGTTCGCCGATGACGACATCAAGGCGATTTTCTGCGCCAGAGGGGGATACGGTGCGAGCCGTCTCCTGCCCTATCTCGACTGGGAGACCATTTGTACCCATCCAAAAATTTTCGTGGGGTTCAGCGATGTCTCTGTGCTGCTCTCGGCATTCTACACCCGGTGCGGCCTGGCGACTTTTCACGGTCCGGTGGTTACGTCTTTGGCCGATGCCGACCAAGAGACAAAAATCATGCTGAAAGCTGTCATATCATCCGGTGCCCCGGTAATCCATGAACCCCCCCGTCCGATTGTGATCCGATCGGGGATTGCAAAAGGGGGGGTTGTGGGCGGCAACCTCTGTACCCTGTGCCACCTCGCCGGAACCGCCTTTTCACCCGATACGGCAGGCCGAATTCTGTTTCTGGAAGAATGTGGGGAGCCGCCTTACAAAATCGACCGCATGTTGAACCATTTGAAAATGTGTGGTTGGTTTGACGCCCTAGAAGGGTTCATGCTCGGCACCTTCGATCGGTGCGACAACGAGGAAATCATTCGCCAAATTGTCGAGGAGACGGTGGCGAACGCCGCCTTTCCGGTCATGGGGGGGTTTGAGATCGGCCATGGGCGTCGAAACCGAATCCTTCCCATCGGCATCGAGGCGATTCTCGACACCCGGCACGGGCGCCTGTCGTTTTGCGGCTCGGCCACGTTGCCTGCGGATGAGGAGGTCGGAAAGTGAATCCCGTGCATCGCCGGATGACAGCCGGTTTGGAAGCCGGGATTTTCCCCGGAGCGGTTCTCCTGGTAGCCGAGGGAGAACGCATTTTATTTCATCGCGCCTATGGCGTGGCAAGTATCTTTTCGGGCGGTCCGGTAAGAACCGATACGCTTTTCGATCTGGCTTCCCTGACCAAACCCCTTGCAACAGCCGCTGCCGTTATGAAGCTTCTGGAAAAACGCGGCCTGGCCTTTCACGATCCCATAATAAAAATTTTACCCGAATTTGCGCACACGGACAAAGATGGGATTACCATTTTCCAATTACTGACCCATACCTCCGGCCTGCCGGCTTATCGGCCCTATTATC
Organism: Desulfococcus sp.; assembly: GCF_050178255.1. Taxonomy (NCBI): domain Bacteria; kingdom Pseudomonadati; phylum Thermodesulfobacteriota; class Desulfobacteria; order Desulfobacterales; family Desulfococcaceae; genus Desulfococcus; species Desulfococcus sp. Next base: position 22,265 of record NZ_JBFXGG010000029.1, read on the forward strand.
GGATGTTGCGGCATATACCGCAGAACGGCCGCAAATCCGCCTTGAGACATCTTCTGCAAGCCCAGCCTCTGGCCGACAGGCCTGGACGGAACACGGTCTACAGTGATATCGGATATATGATTCTGGAGTGGTTGATCGAACGATTTGCACAAACCTCTCTGGACGACTATCTCAAGACAGCGATTTATGGGCCCTTGGCCGTCGACAGCCTTTTTTTTCCGGGGAAGGACGGGATTTCGTTCCCGAAAACTGTTGCGGCTACGGAATTCTGCCCGTGGCGGAACGTCCTTCTCGTGGGGCGGGTTCATGATGACAACGCCGACCTGGTCGGGGGCTTATGCGGCCATGCCGGGCTTTTCGGCACGGCCCAGGGGGTCCATCAACTTCTCTGCCATATGCTTTGCGTTTACCAGGGAGGGGATGGGGTGTTTCGAAGGGACCTGGTAGAACCGTTCTTTTCGCCCTGCAGGTTTTCGGGGCGACCACCGGGGTTTGATCGTCCTCAAGGTCCGTATTCCAGTGCCGGCCGATATTTTTCACCGAATACCATTGGGCACCTCGGGTTCACGGGCACCTCCTTCTGGATGGATCTGGACCGCCGAGCAATCGTCGTCCTTCTGACCAATCGCGTGCATCCTTCCCGCGACAATCTGGGCATCAGAGCATTCAGACCACTGTTGCACGACGTCGTGATGAATACGTTTTTTCGTTGCGGCGACACGTAAGATCACTCCAAAAATAAGCTTGTAATGGTGATACAATTTTGATAGCAATACAAAATTTGAAGTTTACGGATTCACCGAAAGCTAATATCGCGTCGGATACGGGGTAATATGGGTCTTTTTTTCGATTCTCTGCTGGGCATTTTCTCGAGTGATCTTGCCATCGACTTGGGAACCGCTAATACACTGGTTTATGTTAAGGGTAAGGGTATCGTGCTGAGCGAACCGTCCGTGGTTGCCGTGCGAACAGACAACCGGATGAAAAACCGTGTTCTGGCTGTGGGTCTCGAAGCAAAAAATATGCTGGGTCGGACTCCGGGCAACATCGTGGCGATCCGACCTATGCGGGACGGGGTGATTGCCGATTTCGAGGTGGCCGAGGCCATGATCCGCCATTTCATTCACAAGGTTCACAACCGGCGAACTTTTGTCAGACCCAGGATCATTATTGCCGTTCCCTCGGGTATCACTCAGGTGGAAAAGCGTGCCGTGAAAGAATCCGCAGAGTCTGCCGGCGCCCGTGAAGTATTTCTCATCGAGGAGCCCATGGCGGCCGCTATTGGAGCGGGACTGCCCATCACTGAGCCGACCTGTAATATGGTGGTCGACATCGGCGGCGGCACCACAGAGGTGGCCGTGATTTCTCTGGCCGGAATTGTTTACAGCCGTTCCATACGGGTGGCGGGAGACAAGATGGACGCCGCCATTATTCAGTACATCAAACGCAAATACAATTTGCTTATCGGAGAACGGACTGCTGAAACCGTCAAGACGACCATCGGAAACGCATATCCGGATCCCAATGACATTGAAACAATGGAAATCAAGGGGCGGGACCTTGTGACCGGCGTCCCGAAGATTCTGACCCTCAACGCGGAAGAGATTCGGGCGGCTATTTCCGAGCAGATCGACGCAATTGTCGAAACGGTCAAGATCGCTTTGGAACAGACACCTCCGGAACTCTCGGCCGATATTGTCGACAGGGGGATTGTCTTGACAGGGGGAGGCGCACAGTTGAAGCATCTCGACAAACTCCTCCGGGAAGAAACGGGACTCCCCATTACTATCACCGACGACCCCCTCTCCACCGTGGCCCTCGGTTCGGGGAAGGCTCTCGACAGCATCGAGATTCTTAAACAAGTCGTTATTATCTAATGATATGTTTTCCAGAAAAACCGTGGTCATTAGCGGCGTCGCTCTCTTTTTCATCCTCAATGTATTGCTGCTCTCCTTTTCGATGCGCAACCGGCATTCCTCCTATGGGACGGAACAGACCACCATCTCGATTACCGGACCGTTTCAGAATGTTATCAGTTTTGCCATTCGCTTCATAAAACAGATCTGGTCGCATTATTTTGCCTTGATTTCAGTCGCGGAGGAAAATGAGCGTCTCAAAGCGGCCTTGGGTCGTGCGATCGAGAGGTCCAACCGATGCGAGGAAGTAGAGTTGGCCAATGACCGTCTTCGCACGCTGCTGGACTTTCAGGAAACCCTGTCTCAGAAGGTTGTGGCGGGTGAGATCATCGGCAAGGATCCGTCCCCCTGGTTTCGGAGTATCATTATTAACAAAGGAAAACGGGACGGATTGCGGACTTCCCTGCCGGTAATCGTTCCCGAAGGTGTCGTGGGGATCGTTGCCGATGTTTCCGAACGGTATGCCAAGATCCTGATGCTGATCGACCAGAACAGCGCGGTTGACGCCCTTGTCCAGCGTAATCGTGTACGAGGTTTGGTCAGGGGAGAGGCAAAGGACATATGTTCTCTGGAGTATGTGCTGTATCGCCATGATCTCAGGGAAGGCGACATCGTGGTGACATCCGGACTGGACGGCGTATTTCCCAAAGGACTTCGGATCGGTACCATTTCCCAGGTGATCAAGCAGAATTCAGGAATTTTTCAAGAGGTCGCCGTTGTTCCCTTTGTAGATTTTGAAACCATCGAGGAAGTACTGGTCATTTTGTCCGCGCCTTCATACGAATCGTTTTATGGCAAATGAATTACGGCTTTTATCTGTTTGTCTGCCTGTTTTTGACGATCTTCCAGACGGTCGTCATCTTAGAAGTGCTGCCCTCCTATCAATGGTACGACCTGTTTATTCCTTTTATTATTTACCTCGGGATGATGCGACCGTTTTTCGAGGTAATCCATTTTGTTATCCTGAGCGGGTTGATCGTGGACAGCCTGTCAGCAGGACCGTTGGGTTTGTATGTCACCAGTTATCTTTGGATATTTGCCCTGACACGATATGTCAGCGGTGTGCTCGTGGTGGGGCACTGGATGTGCCTTCCGTTTGCAGCGGCAACCGGGGTTTTAATCGAAAATTTCGTTATCCTGGGTGCCTGTGTTTTTCTGGATCGAAAATTTCAAGTGCCCAGAACGTCGGTTCGAATCGTTGCCGAACAGGTGGGTTGGGCCGCTGTCAGCGGTGGTTTCATTTTCGCGGGGATCAAAATCGCGCACAGACAGTGGCGGGAGTGGTTTGGAAATGTGTCCTTTGACAAAAAAAGTTAGGCATCCCACGACCTCACGACTTTCAGATCCGATTCATGAGATTATCGCTTAAAGCCGTTGGCAGCGAGTGGTACAAGCATCGTTTGACCTTTGCCGCCACAATGATACTTTTCGCATTTATGATTCTTTTCGTTCGCCTGTTTTATCTTCAGGTGGTCGAAGGCGAGGAGTTTAGACGATTGTCTCAAAACAATTGCATCCGTCTGCGCGGGATCAGCCCGTCAAGGGGGATTATTCTTGACCGCAATGGATCGATTCTCGTAGACAATAGACCTTCCTTCAACCTGAGCATCATTTCCCGGGATGCTAAACCGGTGGCGGAAACACTGGAAAGACTTCTGCAGTATGTGCATATACCGGAGGAGAGAATTGCGGCCGTCCTCGACCGACAAAACGGAGCGAAGACTTATGACCCTGTTCTCCTCAAAAAGGATATGAACCGCGATGAACTCGCAGCGGTCGAGGTTCACAAGTTTGACCTGCCCGGAATAGTCGTGGATATTCAGCCGAAGCGCCATTATATATCTCGACATGCCGCACATTTGATTGGATATTTGGGCGAAATAAGCCTTGACGAACTGAAAAGCGGCAGGTTCCCGGGCAGCAAGAGCGGGGATTACGTCGGCAAGTACGGTGTCGAAAGAACTGCCGAGACATACCTCAAAGGAAAGGCCGGCGGTAAGCAGGTCGAGGTCAATGCCAGAGGCCAGGTGGTCCGAACGCTGCTGACTGTCGATCCGGTTTCGGGGGATAACCTCTGGCTGACCATTGACATCGAACTCCAAAAAAAGGCCGAGGTCCTTATGGACGGTCTGGTGGGCGCCGTTGTGGCGATCCGTCCGGATTCCGGGGAAATTCTGGCCATGGTCAGCAGCCCGTCCTTCAATCAGAGCGGTTTTGTGGACGGTATGTCCCGCGAAGAGTGGCGGGATTTGGTTTCCAATCCCTTCCACCCTCTGCAGAACAAGGCGATCAACGGTGAATATCCGCCGGCGTCTACCTACAAGATCGTCACTGCGATGGCTGGTTTGGAAGAAGGTGTTATTGACGCTCATACCACATTCTTCTGCCCGGGATACTACCCATTTGGAGACCGGATTTTCCGATGCTGGCGAAAAGGAGGGCACGGCGCCGTCAATGTTCAGAAGGCTCTGGCCGTCTCCTGCGACGTCTTTTTTTATCAAACGGGGCAGAGGCTTGGCGTCGATCGTCTCGCCCGCCATGCCGGGAGTTGCGGACTCGGTCAACCCACTGGAGTGGCTTTGAGTCATGAGTCATCGGGGCTGATTCCTACGTCGGCCTGGAAAAAGAAACGGTTCGGCATCCCATGGCAAAAGGGAGAAACCTTGTCCATCGCCATTGGGCAGGGGTATAATCTCGCCACACCCTTGCAAATGGCGGTTTTGGCGGCGGCGATCGCCAATGGAGGAACGTTGTACCGCCCTGAAATCATCAAAAAGCGGGAGAATGCTCTTGGCGAGATTGTCTATGAATGCAAAAAAGAAGCGATCAGACAGTTGCCTGTCAGTGCCGGGACGCTTGAAATTTTAAAAAAAGGCCTATGGGATGTGGTAAACAGCTCTCATGGAACGGCGCGACTTGCGCGCATAGATGGGATCGACGTCAGCGGCAAAACCGGAACTGCCCAGGTATTCAGCCGGAAAAATGAGGATACCTCATGGAAAGAGATCACTCTGGATCATCTTAAACCCCATGCCTGGTTTATCGCCTATGGTGCACGACATCCGGATAAAATTGCGGTTTCCGTTATCGTAGAGCATGGAGAACATGGATCGGGCACGGCGGCACCGATCGCAAGGGAAGTTATACGGGCCTATTTCAATCAGGCCTCGAAGGGCAATTCCGCTTCTTCGGAAAGATGAACCAAACTTCAGGGAAGGAATGTCCATTGCAACCCGTGATGGTTGATCGCCGATTGATTCAGCATTTTGATTGGGGTCTGCTGTTGCTTACGGTGATCATTTGCACCATGGGGCTTCTATCGCTGCACAGCGCCGTCTCGGCCGGTCTTGACGGCGCGGACCGCTCTTTTTTTTTAAAGCAGATGGTCTGGTACGGTGCCGGCTTTGTCACCATAGGGTTCGTCATGGTGGTCGACTACCGGAACATCGATCGGTGGTCGTATATCATCTACGGTGGAATCATCGTAATGCTTATCGGTGTGTTGGGGTTCGGAAAACTTGCCGGCGGCTCAAGGCGGTGGTTGGTTTTGGGACCGGTTTCCATACAACCGTCGGAGATGGCCAAACTCGCCGTTATTATCATTCTGGCGAGGTATTTCTCCCGGCGGGTTAAACCGCAGGGGTTTTCCCTCCGGGAACTGATTTACCCTTCCATATTAATTCTCCTTCCGTTTCTCCTCATCGTCAATCAGCCCGACCTCGGAACGGGGCTTACGGTTATACTCATTTCAGGGTCAATGACCCTTTTTGTTAAGATTGAAAGACGCACATTCATATTTTTGGGCCTACTCGGTTCGATTGCCATGCCGATGGTCTGGTTTTTTCTGAAGGAATACCAGCAGCAGCGAATATTAACTTTTTTAAACCCGAACCGTGATCCGCTGGGTGCGGGATACCATATCATACAGTCCAAGATAGCCATCGGATCGGGAATGATGCTGGGAAAAGGATTTTTAAAAGGAACCCAGAATACCCTATCTTTTCTACCCGAGCAACACACTGACTTTATCTTTTCGGTTTTGGCTGAGGAGTGGGGGTTCATCGGTGCATCCATGACCGTCCTTGTCTATCTGACATTAGTCATTTTAGGACTCAACATCGCCTATCGATGTAAAGATCCTTTTGGAACGATCCTCTCTTTCGGCATCGTGGCGCTCATTTTTTGGCAGACGTTTATCAATCTGGGAATGGTAATGGGCCTCCTGCCGGTGGTCGGCATGCCGCTTCCCCTCATCAGTTACGGTGGATCATCGGTTATTACGATAATGATCTGCATCGGCATGCTGATGAATGTCAGTATGAGACAATTCTCTCCGGATTGATGCCGGACAGTATCGCCATCAGAAAATTCGAGTGCGATAGTTGATGGAATGCTTGTTTTTAAAGGCGATAAGACGCCCGTCGAATGCAGCCTTTATTAAGAAGCATTTTGCAAAAAACCTTTGACAAATTCATCGGCCTGATGTTACAAAACCCGCAATTTTGGGTCGGGTCGGAATATTTTAATTTTAATAGTAATTTGTAAACAGTATTTTGATGGGGGAGTGGAAATGATAAGTGTAGATAGTTCGGTCTTCATACAAATCGTCAATTTTCTGTTTCTGATCTGGATACTCAATAAGATTCTATATCGCCCCATCCGGGATATTTTAGCAAAACGAAAAGACCGCGTTGCAGGAATGGAGGACGGTATACAGACCTGCCTCAAAGAAGCTGAGGAAAAAAACACCCAGTTCTCTGAGGGCATTCGTGCGGCAAGGTCGACAGGCGCCAAGCAAAAAGAAAAGCTGATCCAGGAAGCCGAGAACGAAGAAAAGGCGATTGTCAGGCAGATCAACGAAAAGGCCCAGGCGGAACTCGCGAAGATTCGGGAAAAGATTGCGAAAGATGCGGAAGAGGTTCGGCAATCCCTTCTGCAAGAGGTTGATAAATTTGCAAACGACATTGGCGAAAAGATTTTAGGGAGGGCTGTTTAATGAAAAATCCTGGTATGTTCGGAAAGTGCCGGTGGATCTGGGGGAGGAGAGTTGTCATGCTTTCCCTGGCGGCGCTTCTGGTGTTTTGTTATGGTGCTGGAACTTTTGCCGCAACGGGTGAGCATGGTGATAGCGGGCAGGCGACCCATGAAGCGGCGGAGGGGGCCGGACACGGTGCCGATGCCGATGGGCATGGGGGGGCGGTCAAGACCTGGGTTGCAACGGATACGTATCGTGTTATGAATTTCGCCGTATTGGCGATAGCCCTCTTTTTTTTGCTGCGGAAGCCTGTCGCCAAGGCCTTGAATGCTCGGATCGACGGTATCAAAGAGCAGTTGAATGAACTCGAGGTCAAAAAACAGAAAGCGCTTGAAGAGTTGGCGACATACAATGCGAAAATTGCGGAACTTGAGCGAGAATCGGAAAACATCATCGCTCAATACGAAAAACAAGGCATGGAAGCGAAGGCTCGCATTTTGAAAGAGGCCGAATCCGCCGCCGAAAAGCTCGAGGAACAGGCAAAACGGAATATTGAGCATGAGTTCAAGCAGGCACAACAGCGACTGCAGAATGAGATACTGGAAAAAGCGCTGGCCAAGGCGGAAGGTCTGTTGAAAGCGAAAATAACGGATCAAGACCAGGAAAGACTTGTTGACGAATACTTAGAGAAGGTGGTGGCATAGTGAAAAATTTGGCTGTAGCACGGCGTTATGCCAAGGCACTTCTGCTGATAGGTAAAGAAGACGGTCAGGCTGAGTTGTACCGGGAGCAGCTTGGTGAATTCTCAAGTTTGATCTCCGATAACAAAGAACTCGGGCAGGCGTTCACGAATCCCCTCTATGATGCCGCGGGCCGAAAAAATGTGCTTCTCTCAGTGATCGAGTTGCTGGGTCTGTCAGGGGTTGTAAAGGCGTTTCTGCTCTTGCTGTTCGATAAAGGTCGGATCGGATTCATCGACGTCATAAATGATTTTTATCAAAAATTGGTGGATGAGCATAAGGGTATTGCGTTGGCCAGTTTGGTTTCAGCGGCGGAGCTTTCATCCGAAGCGATTGAAAAAATTCGCGAATCTCTGTCCAAGGTGACCGGTAAAGAGGTTAAGCTTGAAGTAAAACAAGACCCCGAGCTTATAGGTGGCGTTGTCACCAGGATCGGGGATCTTGTTTTAGACGGCAGTGTCAGGACACAGTTGCTTAATATGAGAGAATCTTTAAAAAGGGGTGAGAGTGTCTAATGGAACTAAGAGCTGAAGAAATTAGTCAGATTATCAAAGAGCAGATCACGGATTATGACAAAAAAGTCGAACTGAGCGAAACCGGCGTTGTCCTGTCCGTGGGGGATGGTATCGCCCGTGTTTACGGTCTTGAAAAAGTGATGGCCCTGGAGTTGGTCGAGTTTGGCGGGGGTGTTCTGGGGCTGGTCCTGAACCTTGAGGAAGACAACGTGGGTATTGCCATTATGGGAGAGGATACCCAAATCAAAGAGGGGGATATCGTCAAGCGAACCGGTCGTATTGCCGAGGTTCCGGTCGGCGAGGCGGTTCTGGGCCGCGTCGTGACGGCCACCGGGGAACCCATCGATGGCAAGGGGCCGATCGATTCCAAGGATTTCCGTCGGGTCGAAATGGTCGCTCCGGGTGTTATCGCCAGAAAAAGCGTTCATGAGCCTTGCTACACCGGTCTGAAGGCGATTGATGCCATGACGCCTGTGGGACGCGGTCAACGGGAACTCATCATCGGCGACCGTCAGATCGGTAAGACGGCTGTAGCGGTCGACGCCATTCTTGCCCAGAAGGATACGGACGTTTATTGCATTTACGTCGCCTGCGGCCAGAAAAAGTCGACGGTCGCCCAGGTCGTTGCGGTTCTCGAAAAGCACGGTGCCATGGAATACACCACCGTCGTCGCCGCCTGTGCCAGCGATCCGGCAACCCTTCAGTTTGTCGCTCCCTATGCCGGGTGCGCCATGGGTGAGTATTTCCGGGATAGTGGGAAACATGCTCTCATCATTTATGACGACTTGTCGAAACAAGCCGCTGCCTATCGCCAGGTTTCGCTCCTTCTCAGACGTCCGCCGGGACGTGAGGCCTATCCCGGTGATATTTTTTACAACCATTCTCGTCTCCTCGAACGTTCTGCGAAATTGAGCGACGAACTTGGTGCCGGCTCACTGACCGCGCTTCCCATCATCGAAACCCAGGCGGGTGACGTCTCGGCCTATATTCCGACCAATGTTATTTCCATCACCGACGGTCAGATCTACCTCGAACCGAACCTGTTTTATGCGGGTGTGCGTCCAGCCATCAACGTCGGCCTGTCGGTATCCCGCGTCGGCGGTGCCGCACAAGTAAAAGCCATGAAACAGGTGGCAGGTACCCTTCGTCTTGATTTGGCTCAGTATCGGGAACTCGAGGCTTTTGCGGCTTTCGGAAGCGATCTGGATGCCTCGACACAGCGGCAGTTGACCCGAGGAGCACGTCTGGTTGAGATTCTGAAACAGCCCCAGTACAATCCGCTGCCTTTAGAAAAACAGGTTATCATTCTTTTCGCCGGTACCAAAGGCTTTCTGGATCCGTTGCCCGTTGACGCTCTGGCCAAATATGAAGCAGGCCTCCACACCTTCATCGAAGAAAGGTATCCTCAGATTTTCAAAGGTCTGGCCGAAAAGAAGGAGATCACCGAAGATCTCAGCAATGAGATGACGAAGGCCTTGACTGAATACGGAGCGGAGTTCAAAGACACAATCAAATAAAGAGGGCGCAATTTTATGGCAACACTAAAAGATGTCCAGCTTAAGATCGCCGCGGTCAAAAAGACGAAGCAGATTACCAAGGCCATGAACATGGTGGCCGCTTCCAAACTTCGCGGCGCTCAGAACAAAATGGAGGGGTTTCGACCGTATGCGTCGAAATTTTCCGAAGTTCTGGGAAGTCTTGCGGAAAATGCCGGGGAAGAAGCCAGCCCTTTGCTGATTCCGCGTGAGGAAGTCAAGAAGATAGGTGTCGTATTGTGTACGTCCGACCGCGGTCTCTGCGGTGGTTTCAACGCCAATCTCATCAACCGGGCCGAATCGTTTTTTAAGGAAAAGGCGGAACATGATATTGATGTAGCCTATACAAATTTCGGCAAAAAAGGAAGGGATTGGGCTCGAAACAACAAAAAGGCGATCGCAGACGTGTATTTGGGCGTCGTTGGCGGCAAGTTTGATTTCAGCGTTGCCGTCAATGCCGGACGGAAGTTGATCGGCAGCTTTTTAGATGGAGAATATGACGAGGTATATCTGATCTATTCCGAATTTGTCAGTATGGCGAGACAGGTGCCCGTGATCAAACAACTCCTGCCGATACCGCCGATCGAAACTGCCGATATCGAAGAGGCCGATGAAGAACCGTCGTATATTGCGGAGCACATCTGCGAGCCGTCGCCTGCCGAGTTGCTTGGCGATATGCTGCCAAAAAACGTATTCGTTCAGTTGTATAGCGCTTTGCTCGAAACATCGACCAGTGAGCATGCCGCACGTATGACGGCAATGGACAATGCAACCAAAGCCTGCAACGACATGATAGAAAACCTGACCCTGGCGTATAACAAGGCGCGTCAGGCGGCCATTACTTCGGATTTGATGGATATTGTCGGTGGTGCTGAGGCCCTTAAGGGATAAACTACACAATACGGACATAAGTGTTTATGGGAGGTTTTTAAATGGGAGAAAATATTGGTAAAATCACACAGGTAATGGGGCCTGTTGTCGATGTGGAGTTCGAGCAGGGAAAACTCCCCACGATTCTGACTGCACTTTTGATTTCGAACCCCGCGATCAGCGACGAAGAGGACAATCTGGTCGTCGAGGTGGCTCAGCACTTGGGAGACAATGTTGTCCGCACTATCGCCATGGATGTCACTGACGGCTTGGTCCGCGGCATGCGTGTCAAGGATACGGGCGCACCCATCATGATGCCTGTCGGCGAAGCCGGACTTGGTCGTGTATTGAACGTCGTCGGACGCCCTGTTGACGGTCTGGGTCCTGTCAGCCAGGAAAAAATGATGCCCATCCATCGTCTGGCGCCAGCTTTTACAGAGCAGGATACTACTGTCCGGGTTCTCGAAACAGGCGTAAAGGTCATTGATTTGTTGGTACCGTTCCCTCGCGGTGGAAAGATGGGCATGTTTGGCGGCGCCGGCGTGGGGAAAACCGTTATTATGATGGAAATGGTTCACAACATCGCTATGCAGCACGGCGGCATTTCCGTCTTTGCAGGTGTGGGCGAGCGGACCCGTGAGGGGAACGATCTTTACCATGAAATGAAAGACTCCGGCGTTCTTCCGAAAGCTGCTCTGATCTACGGCCAGATGACGGAGCCTCCCGGGGCCCGCGCACGTGTTGCCCTGTCAGCCCTTACCGCTGCGGAATATTTCAGAGATGTGGAAGGTCAGGACGTGCTCATTTTTATCGACAATATCTTCCGCTTTACCCAAGCCGGTTCAGAGGTTTCGGCGCTTCTCGGACGCATGCCTTCCGCCGTTGGATACCAGCCGACGCTGGCCGTCGACCTTGGTGCCCTTCAAGAGCGGATCACCTCTACAGACAAGGGGTCGATCACGGCTGTTCAGTGTGTCTACGTTCCCGCCGATGACTTGACCGACCCGGCACCGGCAACCACTTTTGCGCATCTAGACGGTACCGTCGTTCTTTCTCGTCAGATCGCAGAGTTGGGGATTTATCCTGCCGTGGATCCATTGGATTCGACCTCCCGAATTCTTGACGCCAACTATATTGGTGAAGAACACTATAATGTTGCTCGTCAAGTTCAGCAAATTCTCCAAAAATACAAAGAATTGCAGGATATTATCGCAATTCTTGGCATTGAGGAACTATCGGAGGAAGACCGTCTCACCGTTGCAAGAGCCCGTAAAATGCAGCGCTTTCTGTCTCAACCGTTCCATGTAGCGGAAACCTTCACCGGCAAAGCCGGGAAATATGTCAAAATCGAGGATACCATCAGGGCCTTCAAGGAAATTGTCGAAGGCAAACATGATGAAATTCCCGAGCAGGCGTTCTATATGGTGGGCGGTATTGAAGAGGTTCTCGAAAAGGCCAAAGATATGTCTGAGGCATAAGCAGCCGACGGTTGCGAGGGGAAAAATATGGCAGAAAATATTAGATTGGAGATTGTTACCCCTGATAAATCTGTCGTTAGCGAAGATGTTCAGATCGTTGTGGGGCCTGGTACCCTGGGGGAATTCGGCATATTGCGTGGACACACGCCGTTTTTGACCACACTCAACATGGGCACCGTTCGGTACAAGGATGCCGGTGGCGCTGAGCGACAAATTTTTATCAGTGGAGGTTTCGCCGAAGCTTTGCCGGATAAGGTGACAATATTGGCAGAGTCGGCTGAACGCCGGAGGGATATTGATATCGATCGTGCCCGGTCAGCTTTGGCCAGGGCACAAAAGCGCCTGGAAGAGGCCCAAAAAGAAAAGCTCGACTACGCGAGGGCCAAGGCCGCACTGGACCGGGCACTTCATCGCATCAAGGTCGCCTCGTCCAAGGGGCAATAAAAGACATATCGTAATATATCGGTACAGCAATCGCGAAAAAAAGGCAAGTCGTTGATCAACGGCTTGCCTTTTTGCGTAGACATTTACCGAATTCAGCATGCTATGTGCGGGTGCAGTAAAAAATCTTGACTTTCGTTGGCTTGAAAGATTATATTGAAAATAGGAATTTGAGATGAAAAACCGGATAAATTGGGCATTTTCTCGCCAATACAGCATTACATAAAGATGTGTCTCGTGTGGAATATTCGACGATGGCGTATACCTTGTCTCAACCGATTCAAATATAATACGGCCAAATCGGTCATTAGTAGTTTAAGCAGAGAGGCAGGGGTTTTTATTTGGCTTTTTAAGATATTGCCGCACCATGGAATATGGATGTGTTACGGTAGGCATTTTGAGCGCTCTTGATCATCGAAAGGTATCCCCTGAAAATGGGGATTCACGTTTTCAATCCGCGCTGATTTTTTCCGAAAGCGGGATGTTGAATTCTGCAGCCAAGGGAATGTGTGTCTCCGTAATCACCTTAAAAAAGAAAGATCCTTCGATATGAGGTTGGATCTTTGAACCTCGCTTGCAATCCAGATAAAGGCGAGCGATGCGACAGCGTGGAGGCGTGGCTGATTCCTGTACGCCTGTCGAAGATTACCGTTTTGACGAAAACAAAAACAATGAGTATTCCCCTGCCGTGTTCGTGATTGGAAGAAGCGCTTTGATCCAACAGATAACACGAAGGGAGCCTTACTTGGCTTTGGTGAGCATGTTCTGTTGATACAGAAAAGCCTAAAGAAGCCACAAGGTGCCCACTTTGAACTATAGGTTCAAAGGCCTGCCAACACGGCACAATGGTGGGGGATAACCATATTTTTGCCGCCGCGATACCGATTGGGCCCAATTGCCCAAAACTGAGAGTATTGCTCTTTTCCTGCCCTCTGGTTTATCCGATCGACGCCTCAATCTTTCCTGATAATAGATGTCGCTGTTATTCAAAACAAACAACGGATTGATGCGCTATCTTGAAGAGTTTCCAGCAAAAAAACCTCTTTATAAAAGACCAACATCAATCGAGGATCGCCGGAATGAAGATGGCGTGTCATTCAGGAAGGTCTGTGCCCTCAAGCCGCCGCAGGGGTGTTGCACACTCGCCGACAGGTATGACGGCTGAACGACAGCGTATGGATAGGTACCGTTCCAAAACAGGCCGTGGATGATATTGGGGAGAATGTTATATGAGTGAATATAGCTTGTTAATGGGCCTTATCGGCGCAGGCATCGGCTTTGGGGTTGCCTACTGGGTAAAAGGGCAACTTCAGACACAGAAAATTAAAGCTGCTGATGAAGAGGCCCAGCGCATTGTAGACGATGCAAAACGAAGATCGGAAACGTTGCTGAAAGAGGCGATGCTCGAGGCAAAAGACAAACTTTTTTTAATGAAAAGCGAGTTTGATGCTGAAACGAGAGAGACCCGTGCAGAGTTAAAAAAGCAAGAGAACCGTTTGATTCAGAAAGAAGAGAATATCGATCGGAAGAACGACCAACTTCAATTAAAGGAACAAGAGCTCAGCGACAGAGAAGTCGGTATTGCCGACAAAGAGGAAGCGCTTCTCGCCGAGGATCGACGCTATCACGAGCTGATTGAAGCGCAGAAGGATCAGCTTGAACGGATTTCCGGACTGACCGCCGAACAGGCCAAAGAACTTCTGATCAGAGCAATGGAAAATGAGGCACGTTACGAGGGGGCGAAGCTCATAAAACGGATAGAGAGCGAGGCTAAGGAGGAGGCGGACAAGAAGTCAAAAAGGATCATTGCCACGGCCATTCAACGCTATGCAGCTGACTTCGTGGCCGAACGCACCGTTTCCGTCGTACAACTTCCCAACGATGAAATGAAGGGACGGATTATTGGCAGGGAAGGCCGAAATATTCGAGCGCTTGAAGCGGCAACCGGTATTGATCTGATAATAGATGATACGCCTGAAGCCGTTATTTTATCTGGATTCAACCCTGTCCGGAGGGAGGTGGCGAGAATTGCTTTGACGCGTTTGATATCCGATGGCAGAATACATCCCGCCCGCATTGAGGATATCGTCAAAAAAGTGGGAAAAGAAATTGATGTTACCATCAAGGAGGCCGGCGAGCAAGCTGCCTTCGATTTGGGGGTTCACGGAATTCACAATGAATTGATCAAGTATATCGGTCAACTTAAATTCCGTACCAGCTATGCTCAGAATGTTCTTCAGCATTCCGTAGAGGTGGGATTTTTGTGCGGTATCATGGCGGCGGAGCTCGGCCTGAATGAAAAACTCGCGAGACGCATGGGGCTGCTTCACGATATCGGAAAAGCCATTGACCATGAAGTGGAAGGTCCTCATGCAATTATCGGCTCAAAATTATTGAAAAAATTTGGTGAGTCTCCGAAAATCGTTCATGCTGTTGCCGCCCACCATGAGGATGTTCCGCCGGCATCGGTTTACGCGCTTCTGGTCCAGGCTGCCGACGGTTTGTCCGGCGCTCGGCCAGGGGCTCGTAAAGAACTGCTTGAAAATTATGTCAAGCGGTTGGAGGATCTCGAGAACATCGCCAATTCATTTCAGGGGGTCGTCAATTCTTATGCAATACAAGCGGGTCGGGAGATTCGCGTTATGGTGGAGAGCAGTATGGTGTCCGATGAGGAGACGATTCTCATGAGCAAGGATATTGTCAAGAAGATTGAAGAGTCACTAACGTTTCCAGGGCAGATCAAGGTGATGGTTATCCGGGAAACCCGAGCTGTTGAATTCGCGAACAAATAAGGTGAGAAGACATGGCAAAGATAGTGGATGCGCTCAAGGAACGGGGGTTTATTGAACAGACGACCCATGATGCGGAACTGCATGAATATCTCGAAACCGGCAGCCGAACCTGCTATATTGGATTTGATCCAACGGCATCCAGCCTTCATGTAGGGAGTTTAGTACCTATCATGGCGCTGGCACATATGCAGCGTCACGGCCATCGGCCCATAGCGCTGGTTGGCGGCGGTACCGGTCTGATTGGCGATCCCAGCGGAAAAACCGAAATGAGACAGCTTCTCACCCCTGAATCCATTAATGAAAACGTGATCGGAATACAGAGGCAACTCTCTAAATTTATAGATTTCTCGAATGGGAAGGCCTTGATGTTGAACAATGCCGATTGGTTGACGAAACTGGCCTATATCCCCTTGTTGAGAGATATCGGACGTCACTTCAGTGTGAACCGCATGATCAAAGCTGAAAGCTACCGTATGCGCCTTGAATCCGAAGAGGGGTTAAGTTTCATTGAATTCAATTATATGATTCTGCAAGCATATGATTTTATGGTTCTCTACGATAAATATGATTGCGGCCTCCAGATGGGGGGCAGCGATCAGTGGGGAAATATTCTTGCAGGCATCGAACTGATTCGGCGGACGCATCAGAAAACAGCTTTCGGCATCACATTTCCGCTCATCACGACCAGCAGCGGCATCAAAATGGGGAAGACGCACCAGGGCGCGGTTTGGCTCGATTCAACGCGAACATCTCCGTATGATTATTATCAGTTCTGGATCAATACGGACGATAGGGATGTGACGCGCTTCCTGTCGCTTTTTACGTTTCTTCCGATGGAGGAGATTCGCGCTGTAGAGGGATTGGCGGGAGAGGAACTGAATGCGGTCAAGACGGTTCTCGCTTTCGAAACCACCGCTCTGGCACACGGTACCGAAGCGGCGGTTAAAGCTTACAATGCTGCCGGGTCCATGTTTGGATTCCGGGTCGTTCCACACGACCTTCTTCCATCAAGCGCCATACCGCGAAAAGAGAAAGGTGGTGAGGATTCTGTTCCTTGCACGACGATCAGCGAGGCGGAGATCGGAGACGGAATTCCGGCTTTTAAAATATTGCATATGACAGGGCTTGCAAACTCCGGTGGGGCGGCAAGGCGGCTGATAGATCAGGGCGGGGGATATATCAACGGAGAGCGGATTCAGTCGCCTGAATACATGGTTACGAAGGATGACTTTAACGCGTCAAATATCTTACTTCGAGCAGGAAAGAAACGTTATCACAGATTGATGCTGACAAATTGAGAATTCAACCCGCCGTGACGAACACCTGGAGGTGAGTTGAACAGGCCAAACCGTCAGCAGAAGCAGTTCGATTTGATATCGCCTCATCTCATAACGGATGAGCATCCCGGGAACTGGTATTGTGCCTGGCGATTTTGGATATCCGGAGATTGAGGCGATTTTAGTGCGGGGTGATCGGATTTTTGTGTGTAGGAGATCAAAAAGGTGTTGACACGGGGCCG
>NZ_JBFXGG010000030.1:0-37883 GCF_050178255.1 Desulfococcus sp.
CGGAGCAAGCTTTAGCGACACTTGAACGAAACCGCGTCGGGCGCGGGCCGCATCCTCCCGGCACCTCCATCCGGCCATCGCATGAAAGTCGAAAGTTGAATTGGGATTTATTCCGGGATTTGCTTGATCTTTTGAGAACGGTGTGTATATTTGAGGTCAATCCTTTTAAAATAGATGGTGGACGGACGATGCGCCGTCCATATCAGCGGCAGTGACCGACGGATCTGAATACATATCCGGACCCGGGGAGGCAATGATGAAACGGATCCTCATGATGCTGATTTCGGTGATGTTTTTTCTGTTGTTCCTTCCGGCCGTCCAGTATGCTTCGGAATGGTGGCTCCTTGGCACTGTCAAAGGAGACGGAATCCGGCATAAACCCATACCTGTTTTACTCGTCAAAATCGACGACGCCGGGGGAACGGTGGTTGCCAAAACCCGGACCAATGCCAGGGGCCAGTATGCCTTTTCGGATCCCGGTGAGGGGCTGCCGCCGAAAGCCTACAAGGTCGTTCTCAACGTGAGACCCGATCTGTCCATCGACATCAGTCTGGCGGACGTGACGCCCCGGGGCTGGATGCCGGCGATCATACCGCCGGTCACCGTATACTGGTAAACTCAATTTTCGGCTTTCATCCTGGTGGCCGGAAAAAGGTGTCGGCGGGGCGCGGCCCATGAATACCGAACGCTGAACGGAAACAGGGTTCAAATATTCTGTTATATCATCATGTTGATGATCCAACAAGTCACGTGATGCCGTCAAGGTTTCGCGATTGCAGACGTCCGGATTTCTTTCAGGGAAAAAAAGGCAGGTTGCCTGCAAAAAAAGCTTGCGATTTTTTTCCACCTGCATTAAATAGCGCGCGTCTTTTTTTTTGCCTGCAAAGAATAGGAGATTTATGTCACCCGATTAGCAGCGCCGGCCAGTCGCCCATACGGCTCTTTCTGACCCCGGCGCTATTTTGTTACAACCCAATCAGAAAATACCCAGAAAGAGGGGGGCGAATGGATGATTAAAGAAGCTCTTGTCGGTCGCGACGTCGTTCATCCTTTTAAACAAACCGCTACGAAGAAACACTGGCCTGAACATCACAATCTTCTCTCCGACGAAACACCCCAGGATCACTTTATCAAAAGAGATGATGTCGTTTTCGCCGGCATACATCTGATCATCGATCTTTGGGGCGCGAAGCACCTGGACGATCTGGAACGGATGGAGAAAGCGTTGCGGGACTGCGTCGATAAAGCCCAGGCGACGCTGCTGCACATTCATCTTCACCATTTTACGCCCAACGGGGGGATCTCGGGGGTGGCCGTTCTGGCGGAATCGCATATCAGCGTTCACACCTGGCCTGAGCGCGACTATGCCGCTTTCGACGTGTTCATGTGTGGGAACTCCCAGCCGGCAGAGGCCATTCCAGTGCTGAGCAAAGCGTTCTATCCCAAGAAAATCATCGTCAGCGAAAATCTTCGAGGGGTACTTGATCATGCGTAATTTTTCAGAAACCCTTTATGACGCTTACGCCCAGGAGTTTCGAGTGGATGAGCTGCTGCACGAGGTCAAAACCGACCATCAGCATCTTGTCATTTTCAAGAATGTCATCTTCGGGCGGGTCATGGCCCTGGACGGCATTGTCCAGACCACGGAAAAGGATGAATTCATTTATCATGAAATGATGTCGCACGTGCCGATTCTCGCCCATGGAAACGTCGAGAGCGTCCTGATCGTGGGCGGGGGAGACGGCGGCATGCTGAGGGAAGTCTGCCGGCACGATACGGTTCGTCGCGTCACCCAGGTGGAAATCGACCAGGCCGTCATCGACATGTGCCGAAGGTATCTTCCCGGCCACAGCGCCGGCGCTTACGACGACCCCAGGGCCGAGATCGTCATCGACGACGGCATTCATTTCGTTCGGGAGACCCAACAGAGATTCGACGTCATCATTTCGGACAGCACCGATCCCATCGGACCGGGCGAAGCGCTCTTCACGGAATCCTTCTATGCCGCATGCAGAAAATGTCTCAATCCCGGCGGCATCCTGGTTACCCAGAACGGCGTCGCCTTTCACCAGATGGATGAAATCCGTCAGACCGGGGAACACCTCGAGTCCCTGTTCGGCGACTGGCATTTCTATACCGCCGCCGTTCCCTCATATGTGGGCGGCGCGATGTATTTCGCCTGGGCGACGGACGAACCGCGTCACCGGCGCACCGACATCGCCACCCTGAGAGAGCGTTACCGGAAAAGCGGAATTACGACCCGTTACTACAATCCGGAAATTCATTTTTCGGCTTTCGCACTGCCCCAATACGTGCTGAAAGCCGTTGGAAAGAGCGATAATGAATACCTTTAAGCTGTCTTCCGTCGATATGGACGCTCGCTACCGCGAGCTGACTGTCGCCCATGGGTCGCCGTTGTTTCTTCTGGATTGCGACGTTGCACGTCGGCAATACCGCTCGCTGAGACAGGCGCTTCCCGAGGTGGACCTTTACTACGCCGTCAAGGCCCTGCCCCATCCCGACCTCCTGTCGGTGCTTCATGAAGAGGGGGCGGGGTTCGACATCGCCAGCACCGGCGAAATCGAGGTACTGCGACAAATCCATGTCGCCCCGCGGCGGACGATCCATACCCATCCCGTCAAACGGGATCGGGATATCCGGGATGCCCTCCGGTACGGCTGCACCACCTTCGTGGTCGACAACCCTGACGAACTCCTGAAATTCATTCCTTACCGCAATCGGGTGGGAATCCTTCTCAGGGTCAGTTTCCGGAGTCCGTCGGCTCTGGTGGACCTGTCCAGGAAGTTCGGGTGTTCCGCGGATCAGGTCCCGTCCATACTCCAGCTGGCGGAGCGGGCCGGCATCCACATCAAGGGTCTCTCCTTCCACGTGGGGTCCCAATGCACCGACACCCGGCAGCAGGTTCAGGCCATCGAAACCTGTAACGTGCTGATACGCCGGCACCACGATGTCGCGACCATGCCCCTCAGCATCCTGGACATCGGCGGCGGATTTCCGGTTTCCTATGAGGACCGGGAGGTCGACATCGCCGCCTACTGCGCCCCTATCCGTGAGGCCTTGTCTCAGCTGCCGGCCCACGTGAGGGTCATTGCCGAACCGGGGCGCTTCATCTGTGCCCCCGCGGCCCGAACCGTCACCACCGTAGTGGGCCGCGCCGACCGGCAGGGAATGAAATGGTACTATCTGGACGACGGCGTCTACGGTTCCTTCAGCGGACAGATATTCGACCATGTCCGCTATCATCTGGAAATTTTCGCCGAGGACGGCCCGGTCTATCCCAGCGTCTTCGCCGGCCCGACCTGCGACAGCATCGATGTGATCGCCGAGGACATTCCTCTGCCGAACCTTCCCCTGGGCACCATCGTCGTGGGTCACATGATGGGAGCCTATACGGCGGCGACCGCCACCGAATTCAACTCTCTCAAAAAGGCCAGGGTATTGGTCCTGAACCGGGAAAACAGATTCGGCACGGTCTGCCCCGTGCCGGAACACTTCATCAGCACCCTTGGCATGCGGGGGATAAAAGGACGACGCATGGTTCAGTAACGGCATCGGGGAGGCTCCCCCGCCCCTTCCTGAAACAGATACCAAACGGCCCTGACGGGTTAAAAAAAATCGGAAGCGCCTTTCCAAAGGGAAGGCGCTTTTTTTGCACAAGTTTTGCCCTATCCGGACAACGACGGCTCCGTATGCAGGATCATCCCGTGGCTGTCCACAAAGGGAAGGTAACGGAAGAATAAGGGCTAGGGTTTCGAAATGACGGGAAGCAGCGTCCAGAAAAGGAGAATGATAAGACCGATGGAAAGTCCGATCACCATCAGGGCCTGTTGCCAGGTCAACCGAAGCCACCGGGTCAATCCCGTGAAGATCAGCCACCATTTCCAGGGCTCGGTGATGAAGAGGAAGTAGGGCATCCAGGAGGCGGGCAGGGTCACCCCGGCCGCAAAGGCGTATATCGTAAAAAACCGGACATAGGAATGCCTTCGGCCGAGGGTCAGCATGGCCGTCATGTAACCCAGGCCCGAAGTGACGAACACCATGCCCACGGCATTGGCCATGAAAATGGTTGCTGCGACCCAGGGGCCCACCGCCGCGTTCATGAGGCCGGCCGCCGTGAAGATGATGCTGGAGACCAGAAGAAACCAGAAGGGAAGCCGCATCCCCATATTCTCCGGCAGTTCCTCGAAAAATCGCCGGGGGCTTCCCAGAAGCTGTGACAGCGTGCGCAGATAAAAACGCAGCGAAAATCGTTGGGCCCCTGTTGGGTTTTCCATCACAACCATCCGATTTTATAAATAATTCCCAGGATAAGCATGATGATGGTCAGGAAAAAAAAGAGTCGTCGTTCGGCTTCCCGGGTGAAATAGGTGACCCCCGCCTCGTGCCGGACGGCTTTCAACGATTTTGGATCGCGTGCTTTCCCCATTTTTTTGACTCCTTGTCGGAAAGCCTCCGCAAAGCCTCTATCCGGGGCCTTGCGAAGGCGGTTCAGTGTAGACGATCTTTCGGTGCGTTGCCCCTTGACCTTCATGATCAACGCCCGCGCCCGCCTGCTTTCTCAGTAGGCGGGCATCCCCCCAAACCCCCGCCAGGTCCAGTACAGCGCCGTCATGAGCAGGAGAAGGATATTGGAGGCGAAAAAGACCGGTATGCCGGCCCGAAGGTAGTCCTTGGGCTCCAGATATCCGCTGGCGTAGACAATGGCGTTGGGCGGCGTGCCGATGATCAGACAGTACGCAAAGGACGAGGCAATGGCCGTGGCCATGGCCATGAAGGGCAGATAGGTCGTCCCCGGATGGACCAGACCTGCCATATTGAGGGTGATGGGGCCTACGGCGGCAGCTGCCGGACCGTCCGCCATCAGGTTCGTGATGACGGCCGTAAGCGCGTTGGAGGTGGCCATGAGGGGCAGCCCCGAGTCCATTCCCAGCGGCGCCAGAACCTCGATGACCGATCGGGCCAGCCAGTAGGCCGCGCCGGTCTCGTCCAGGGTTCGGCCGAAGATGATGGCGCCGGCATAGAGCCAGACCACGCCCCAGTCCACCTTCTCCTGGTAGTCACGCCAGTTGACGATGCCGGTGAGCAGATAGGCGACGGCGCCGGCCACGGCAATGACCCCGATGCCCAGGCGCACCGGATAGATCCCCAGTGAGTAAAACTCCTTTTCAGTGAACCACCCGAAGACCATGACAACGAAGATCACCAGGGCGATTTTCTGGGAACGGTTCCATGCGCCCATTTTCCCGATCTCCCGCTGCAGATTTTCCATGGCCGGAGCCAGGGAGGTGATGCGGGGCTTGAACCGCCAGTTGACGATGATCCAGGTGATGGGAATCATGACGATGACAAAGGGAAAGCAATAGGTGACCCACTGGAAATAGCCGATGTCCACCCCGAACATGTCGGTGAGGTAGGTCATCATGATCACGTTCCGCGCACCGCCCGAAGGCGCTCCCGGCCCGCCGACGTTGCAGGCCATGGCGATGGCGATCATGATCATCTTCCCCAGTTCGGGATCTTCCGGAATTTCCTTGGTGAGACTGTTCTGGTAAAGGAGCATGCCGATGGGTAGAAACATGGCCGCCAGGGCATGATCGGAGATAAAAGCCGCCAGGGGTGCGATAATGACGATGAAGATCAGGGTGATGGCCCGGATGTTGGGCACGGCGAGGCGTTTGAACATCATCATGCAGACCCGCTTGTCCACGCCGGTCTTGACGAAGGCCGCCGCGAACATCAGGCTGCCCATGATAAACCAGCAGGCGTCGCTCCAATAGAGCATGGCCACCTCTTCCCGACCCACGACACCGCAGAAGACGAGGATCAGGCCGATGCAGAAGGAGACCCCGGGAAGCGGGATGCATTCGGTGAGAAAACAGAGCACCACGAAAGCGCCCATGGCGATGGCCACCTTGATGTGCCAGGCCCCCTTATCCGCCGCCTCTTTTTCCCTCCCGGTGAGATTCTCGTACTTGAGCCCGTCCCGGCGGAGATCCATGGCGCTTTTCATCAATGCGGCAAAACGCTCGTCGGTGACGTTCCCCTCGATCCATTCACTGGCCCGGTTAAAGTTGGCCTCGCTCGATTGAATATTGTTTTTACGGACCCATTTGTAGTCGCGTTTCATGAACCGGTTTTTGGTCAACGCGCCCATACGGAGATTCTGCTCCATCATCTGGGCCGCCACCAACTGCCACTGCTCCGCGTCCGAACTCGATTTCCCGAAGAGGTCCTGGGTGATAAGGTTGATCACCGCCCCGGGCCCCACCTTGTATTCCGTTCCCACGTCCTTCATGCCGTAAGGCGTCGGCAGAACGAGGATCAGGAAAAAAAGTACGACCGGAACGATGAAAAACTTCCAGTCCACATATTTATCGTAACCGGTGACCTTTTTCTTTTTTGCAGCCGACATCAGAATCTCCTTTCAAGAATATCCATCGGATTCGCGCAGCCCGGTCCGGCCGCCGCTACCCATGCCAAAGGCGTTTTTCATCGACATCCTTCTTCTCTCCTTTCCGGCCGGATTAGGCCCTGAAGCGGCCTCACTTGAGGATGATCTTCGCCATCTCAAAGAAAAGCTCCTGTTCCCGGACAACCCCGATCACCCGCCCCTTGGCGTTGGTGACCACGACCCGCCTGGCATTGCGGCTGTACATGATATCCGCAAGTTCCATGAGGTTGGCGTTCTCGTCCACGCTCGGCGGCGTGGCGGACATGATGTCGGAAACCATGACGTCAGCCAGTTTTTTTGCCTGGCTGGTAAAGAGCCCTGTCCAGAACATGGCTGAATACTGCATGGCATCGGCCATGGACGGCTTTGGTGCGGAAAGATAGGCGGGCCGAACAGCCCCGATCAGATCCTGGATGCTCAAGATGCCCTCGATATCCCCGTCACGGTCGAACACCAGAATCGACCGGTGTCCGGTTTCCATGACGGATCCGCTGGCGATAAGACCCTCGAACGATCGCATCAGGTGTTCGATGGCTTCCCTGACGCTCTGATCCCCCTGAATCGTGGTGTACTCCTCCACGCGGATCATGACCTCGCCGGCTTTTTTTTCAGTGGCCCACGCTTCGGTGTCGTGGATAGCCCTGTGAGCGTCATTGATTTTAGAGACCAAAAGGTCGATGTCGCACGGTTTGCTCAGATAGTCGAAGGCCCCTTTTTCAAGGGAAGCCTTGGCGGATTCCACGCCGCCGTGCCCGGTGAGCATGATCACCTGTGTGTCTGAACGGATTTCCTTGATTCTGGCCAGGGCCTCGTGGCCGTCCATACCCGGCATCCTGATGTCGAGCACGACCACGTCCATCGGCTCCTTTGTCAGAATGTCGACGGCCTCTTCTCCCGTTGCGGCCATCGTGGTGTCCAGACCTCGTTTACGTAGGATTTTCGAAGTGGTCTCACGAAACTTGGCTTCGTCGTCGACCATCAGCACCTTGATTTTCTCAGACATGTGTGACTCCCTTTGTTGAATGATCCGGTCCGATGTGCAGGCAATCAACCCGTCGGGCATTATTCCGGCTCGGATTCCTTGAGGATCTCCCGAGGCGATTTCATGTATTTTTTGCTGGTGGCCAGCCGAATCTTCTCCTCCATGCGCTTCCATTTTTCAAAGGCCTCTTCCGCCTTCCGGATCAGTTCCTCAAGACCGGTGGGCTTCATGAGATAATCGGTGGCCCCCGACTTGAGGCCGTCGACGGCCGACTCCACGGTAGCGTGCCCGGTGAGCATGATCACCTCCACCAGGGGGAAGCGGGACTTGATCTGTTTGAGGGTCTCGATGCCGTCCATTCCCGGCATCTTGACATCGAGAATGACCACGTGGATGATCTTCCTTTCCAATATCTCCAAGGCTTCCTGGCCACTCGACGCGATCTGGACATCATAGCCTTTCTTGTTCAACAATTTCTGGGTCGTCGTTAGAAAACGCTCCTCGTCGTCCACCAACATCATTTTCATTTGCTCCATGCTGATTCCCCCATTCTGTCTGATTGGTTTATCATTTTCCTAAATCGACGCCGAAGGCAGAAGGATGGTAAAGGTCGAGCCGGAACCCGGACTGCTCTCAACCTCCATGGTTCCGCCCATGGTATTGATGATGCCGTAGCAAACCGACAGACCCAGACCGGTGCCCTTCCCCGGCGGCTTGGTCGTGAAAAACGGGCTGAATATCTTTTTGATGTTATCGGCGTCGATCCCGCACCCGTTATCCCCGACAACGATTCGGGTATGCCGGCCTTCGGCAGCCGATGTCCGGATCGCGAGCTGTCCTCCGGATGCGCCGTGCCGATGAATGACCGCATCCATGGCATTGTTGAAGAGATTGAGCAGAACCTGCTGAAGCTGCCCCGGGTCCCCGTGGACCGGAGGGGTGTCTTCGGCAATCTCCTGGATGATTTCAATGCCGTTGACGCTCGCTTTTTTGGCCACCATGTCCGTGACCTGGGGAATGAAGACGGTGAGGTCCACGTTCTGCATACGGGGTTCGCCCTGGCGGCCGAATTTGAGAATGGCCTGGGTGATGCCGGCGCACCGATCGATCTGGAGTTTGATCTGCTCCATGGAATCATCGAGCTCCGTCAAGGCTTCCGACGGCTCAAGCGCACCGCTCTCCTTGAGATCCTGAAAATTCATCTCGATCAAGGCCTGTTCGCTTCGAATGATCTGCAGCGGGTTGTTGATCTCGTGGGCAAACCCAGCCGCCATCTCTCCAAGCTCCGCCAATCGCTGCGCCCTGATCAATTGCTGGTTGAGGCTCTCTTTTTCCGTGTCCATCTCCTTCATCCGCTGGATGATCCGGCCGGTGATATAAAACGCCACGACAACGATGGCCGAAAGCGCGATGATCGAAATCAGAATGATGCCGTAGGTTGCGGCCATCAGTGACCGGAGGGATTCCGCTTTTTCCTGACGGACGACCAGCAGCCACTCCTTGTCTTTCAGCCAGGTGGTGGCATACAGAAAGTCTTCTCCGGTAATATCCTTCGCGAGGTACGTATGAATGTTGTCGAGATCACCGGGGTATTCGACCTGGTCCAGGGGATTCTCCATCAGATCCCTGCCGGAGCGCTGCCGGGTCTGCAGGACCCCGTCGGAATTGAGGAGATACGCCTCACCGGTCTTGCCGATACGGACCCTTTCCACCAACTGCGTGAAAAACTGGGTGTCGATGGTGGCGCGGACGGTCCACCTGCGACCGCCGTCACTTTTGCTGACGGCGATGATGAAGTGCGGCACCTGACGGTACCCCAGAAAGATATCGCTGATGTAGATCCCATCCCCCATGGCCCGCTGAAACCATTTCTCCGAACCGTAGTTCTTCCATTTCAGCTCGTAGGGCCCGTTGTAGGCCACGTGGTTGCCGTCCTGGTCAAACACCCCCAGGTCCACGAACGCCCCTGATTGTTCCTGGAGGTTTTTGAACACCCGGCCGAGATGATCCGCCTGGCTCAGGTCATCATAGGAATAGGTATTGAGGATGAATTGCAGGTCGTGGGCACGCTCAGTGAGAAAGGATTCGATCATATGGCGATGATCGGAAACAATCCGTTGAAGACTTGCGATGGTGGAGCGCTGCAGAGAGTTCGTCAAATAATAGGATCCCAGCAGGAGGCTCAGGGCAAACGAAACGACCGGGACCAGGATCATACTGATCAGGATCTTGTTCTGTATCGATTTATAATAGCTCGGTTTCATGACAGGTCTCCGTTTGAACCGTTTATTGAACAGTGGCGGTCCCCTATCGCACATGGATGTTGCCGAACTATCTACAGCAAGCATTGTGCCACACACCATAATTGATCCAATATATTAAATTCGTTATATTTTATGACATGGTGATTTCATATTTCACAGGCCGGGGCATACGGCCCTGTCGACATTTTTTACAGGGTGTAAAACCGGCTATCCTGAAGCCGTCATCGACAGGCGGATCGCCTTCGCTCCGGCGCGGAAATTTCTACGAACGACTGAGGAAACAAATGGATGGGGATGAATTGAATTGGGAACGGATTGGATAAGAGACGGATATTGCATCGACGGTTCGGTTCACATCAGGGCCGAACCCGCGCCTCACTGTGACATCTTCCATACGTCGACATTCTGGAATCGGCTCACCAGGCAGTACTCGCGAACGGCGACCGCCACGAGAGCGCAGGACGGGGTTCTTACAAAGGTCGACAGATGGGCGTGCCGCGCCAGGTACAGGGAAAGCAGGGTGTCCCTGGCTTCGCCGGAGACCTCCTCGCCGGTCCCCAAGGCCGTGAGGGCGACGGCGTCCTGGAAATCCGTCACCTGGTTGGATCGGCTGTCGATCAGGAGGGAAACATGAGGGTTATGCGTGATGTTTGAAAACTTGCGGGTCTCCCGGAGCGTGGCGAAGACGAGTGTTTTGAGATCATCGGTCGCCGCAAAGGCAACGAGGTTGGTATAGGGACGACCCCCCGCATCGGTGGCCAGAACCGCCAGCTGCTGGGCGGCGAAGAGCTCCCGGAGCTGATTTCCATATTGAATGAAAGACCGCATTGCGCCCCCTTGAAGGAATATTGGGTTTGACCTCGGCTGATATATCCCAATCACCACGAAAATGGAAGAGACAATCCAACCGCGGTCTTGCAAAGGTTGAGAATCTCGGGTATGCTGACCCCTTTTTCGGCCGAAAACCCGACACGGTTGCGGGGGGGGTTCTTTGCCGCCGCATCCCGGGAAGCATCGAATTCCAAAACGGCTCGTAAATTCCGAGACAACGGCAGAGAACAGAAGGCGGGGGGTGCGTCATGGAAGAAATACGGTTTCACGGCCGCGGCGGGCAGGGGACGGTGGTGGCGTCCATCATCCTGGCCAAGGCCTTTTTCAAAGCGGGATATTATGTTCAGACCTTCCCGGTATTCGGCGTCGAGCGCCGAGGAGCGCCGGTTGAGGCCTATCTTCGTCTCGATCACCGGAAGATTCGGATTCGAAGCAACATCTACACCCCGGACCATGTTCTGGTTCAGGACGTGAAGCTTCTGGAGAGCGTCGACATCACGCGCGGACTCAAGCCCGGGGGATGGATACTGCTCAACACAGCCGAACCGACGGCCGCCGGAGCCTTCAACGGTTTTCGGACGGCGACCGTTGACGCAGCACGGATCGCCACGACCCATCACCTGGGCACGAGAACCCACCCCATCATCAACACGGCCATGATCGGCGCATTCGCCAGGATCCTCGGGATGCCCCCCATGGACGCCGTTGAAGAGGCGATCCGACAGGAGATTCCCATCAAGCAGGAGGAAAATATCGCCGCCGCCAAACAGGCCTACGCGGAGGTCCGTTTTTCAAACACCACAACGGAGGCAGGGAATAAAGATGACGTATGATCCGGAAATCATGAAAGAGACGCCGATGCGGATATCGCGATCGAACATCTCTACCGAGATCAACAAGACCGGATCCTGGCGCTTCGTACGGCCGGGCTATGACGAAAAAACCGCTCCATGCAGCAGTGCCTGCCCTGTCGGAGAAGACATCGCCCGCATCGAGATGCTGGTGGGTCAAGGCATGTTTCCGGCCGCATGGGAGACGATCCTGAGAGAAAACCCCTTTCCGGCCGTCTGCGGACGGGTCTGTTTTCACCCCTGCGAGGGGGTCTGCAATCGCGGGCGGATGGACAGCCCCGTCGGCATCCATCACCTGGAACGGTTCGTCGGAGACATGGCCATTGAAAATGCCTATGCCGTTCCCCACCCGTTTTATGGAGACGAGGCCGAAGCCGACCGGCGGGCAATCCATGGGAAAAAAATCGCCATCGCCGGCGCCGGGCCGGCGGGACTCTCCGCCGCCTATTTCCTGACCCGCCTGGGACATGCCTGCGATGTTTTTGACGCGGACAGCGAGCCCGGCGGCGTGCTGCGGTGGGGCATCCCCTGGTATCGGCTGCCCGAGGACGCCCTCAAGGCCGAAATCTCCCGAATCGTCGACATGGGGGTCAACATCTACTGCAGGAAGCCGGTGACCGCTGAATTCCTCGCGGGAGCGGCGGCATCCTACGACGCCGTCTTTTTGGGGTGCGGCCACGGACATTCCCTTCAGATGGGCATTCCCGGCGGGGAAAAGGTTCAGGACGGACTCCGATACCTCCACGACATCCGCCGCGGCGAAAACACCTGCAGCGGTGGAACCGCGGCCGTCATCGGCGGCGGCAATACGGCCGTCGACGTGGCGCGATCTCTCATTCGCCTGGGAGTGGATACCGTTATCGTCTACCGCAGACGGCGCCGGGACATGCCCGCCTTCGACCATGAAATCAGGATGGCGCTGGCCGAAGGCATCCGGCTTATGGAGCTTGCGGCGCCGGTTCGAATCGACAACGACGGCGACCGGTTGACCCTCACCCTTCAAGAGATGCGGATCACCGACATGGAAACCGCCGGAGGTCGCTGCCGCGTGGTGCCTGACGGTGAACGAACCCGCATTCTCAAGGTCGACCAGGTCTATTCGGCCATCGGTGCCGAGCCCTCGGAAAGCTGGTACCGTCCTCCCGAACAGCGGCCGGATGTGCTCAGGATGAGCCACTGCACCCTGTGGGCGCATCCCGCGTCCGGGCTGCCTCTGGTTTTCGGTGGAGACCTGACGGCCCCGGTCAGGAGCGTCACCGACGCCGTGGCATCCGGGAAACAGGCCGCCATGATGCTCGACACCCTCTTCCGGGAAGGGAAGGCGGGGATCCCGGAACGGATCGCTCAATGCCGTGTCGGCGACGGGCCGGCCCTCTCCATGGAGATCTACCTTTCCGGAAGCCGTAAATCCCGGAATCCCGCCATCGTTCCCTACACCGCCATCAACACCGATTACTTTACGCCGGCCGACCGCGCCGTGCCGCCAACCCTTTCCCCATTGGAACGACGAACCGCCTTTGAGGAGGTCGAAGGCGGTTACAGCCCGGAGACAGCCGTCAGGGAGGCGACGAGATGCTTCAATTGCGGCATCTGCAACGACTGTGACAACTGTCGCCTTTATTGCCCGGAAGTGGCGATTTATATGGACGGCACCCGGTGCATCAACCTGGATTACTGCAAGGGCTGCGGCATCTGCGTGGTGGAATGCCCCAGGAACGCCATGACCCTTGAGGAGGAGCAGTCATGAAAGAAGTGGTGGAAGGCAGCCATGCCGTTTCCGAAGCGGTCCGATTGGCGAGAGTTCAGGTGATGTCGGCCTATCCCATCACCCCCCAGACCCATATCGTGGAGGCCCTGTCGGAATACTGCGCCCAGGGCCGGATGGCGGGCCGGTTCATCTGCGTGGAAAGCGAGCATTCAGCCATGGCGGCGGTCATCGGGGCCGCCAGCGGCGGCGCCCGGACCTTCACGGCCACCTCATCCCACGGCCTGGCGCTGATGCATGAACTGCTCCATTGGGCCTCGGCCGCCCGTCTCCCCATCGTCATGGCCGAGGTCAACCGGGCGTTGGGGCCGGGATGGAACATCTGGATGGACCAGACCGACAGTTTGGCCCAGCGGGATACCGGGTGGATTCAGCTGTATTGCGAAGACGGTCAGGAGGCACTGGACACGACCCTCCTCGCCTTCCGTCTGGCCGAATCCGCCGACCTTCCGGTCATGGTGGTGTTGGACGCATTCTTCCTCTCCCACACCTACGAGCCGGTGGACATCCCCGATCAGGCGACGGCGGACCGATTCCTGCCGGCATACCGCCCCAGGATTCAACTCGACACCCGGGAGCCTTTCGCCCTCAGCCAGATGGCCCCTCCCGGATGTTACATGGAGATGCGATACGACATTCAGGCGGGCATGCGACGGGTACCCGACCTTTACACGACGGCCGAAAACGATTTCGAAGATATTTTCGGCAGACGCTACGGCATGCTCGAGGCCTATCGATGCGAGGACGCGGAGATCATCCTGGCAATGGCCGGAACGGCCGTCAGCACCAGCCGCCAGGTGGTGGACGATCTGAGGGATCGCGGCGAAAAGGTCGGTCTCCTGAAAATCCGGATGTTTCGACCTTTCCCGACGGATCTTCTGAGGCGTCTGGTCGGCAACGCACAAAAAATCGCCGTGCTCGACCGGAATTTCTGTTTCGGCCTGGGCGGCATCTTCGCCCAGGAAATAAGGGCCGCTCTCTATCACGGCGAACGGCAGCCGTCGGTTTTCAGCTACATTTCCGGTCTGGGTGGTCGGGACGTCACACCCGAGATCATCGAGGAGATTTACCGTCGTTCCAAATCGGCGGATCATCCGGAGATTGAAAGCGTCTGGGTCGGGCTGGACCCCGGGATATGCCCGGTGTGACGGACCGCCTGACGGATAGAGACTCAAGGCTGAAGACTGAATAGGCATCAACGCCCCTTTCGCCGCAGGCATCCCCCTGTAGCCTTCAGTCTGTAGTAGAGCGGCCCGGACTGTTTGAGCGCCGGCGGGTTTCCGGACCGACCGGAGCAAGCTTCAGCGGCACGTGAACGAATCCGCAGGGAGCGTGGGTCGTCCTCTGTCGCCACCGGCCTCTGAATACCGGAAATTGAACATTTTAAGGAAAAAGGGTTTCAATCATGATCAGATCGCCACTCCCCCAGACCGATTACATGACCTCCGGACACGTGGGCTGTCCCGGCTGCGGCGCCACGGTAGCCATGAAATTCGCCCTCCGCGCCCTGGGCGAAAAAACCATGATGGTGATTCCCGCCTGCTGCTGGGCCATCATCGCCGGTTCTCATCCTCAGTCCTCCCTCAAGGTCCCGATCCTGCACACCGCTTTTGCGACGGCCGGCGCAGCGGCCAGCGGTCTTCGGGCAGCGCTCGACATGAAAGGCGACACCGACACCGTCGTGGTGGCCTGGGCCGGCGACGGCGGCACCTTTGACATCGGTTTCCAGGCCCTCTCCGGTGCAGTGGAGCGCAACGAGGATTTCATCTATGTCTGTTACGACAATGAGGCCTATATGAACACCGGCGTCCAGCGCAGTTCGTCAACGCCCTTCGGGACGCGCACCACCACGACGCCCGGTTCGAACTGGAAGCAGACCCGGAAAAAAAATATCGTGGAGGCCCTGGCGGCCCACCGCATCCCTTACGCCGCAACCGCCAGTATCGCCTTTCCCGAAGACATGATCCGGAAATTCCAGCGAGCACGGATGCTCAAGGGCGGCAGCCGCTTCATCCATGTTTTCGCCACCTGTCCCACAGGGTGGCGGGTCCCCACCGATCAGTGCATCAAGATCGCCCGACTGGCGGTGCAGACCCGTATTTTTCCCCTTTACGAAGTGACTGACGGCATTCACTATACCCTCAATCAGGATGCCTCCCCCCGCCCGGTCAGGGATTATCTTCAGGTCCAAGGACGCTTCAGCCATTTATCCGAGGTCGATTACGATACAATTCAGGGGATGGTGGACGAAGACTGGATGCTGCTGAAGCGTAAAGTCGGGCCGTGGCCGTCTGAAACCGACATCTGAACCGGGGTCGGCAGGCGGCCGGATTCATGTCGAACATCCGGCTGGAGAACCGACTGCCGACATTCCAGGCCGTCGGTGAAAAGCCCGGAGAGATGACCCGGAGGACGCTTCATGGCCGGTTCCGGGATGCCTCGCACCCCTGCCGGCGGGTCTCCGCGCCCGGAACCCGGGGCACGACGGTCGCCGACAGGAAGTCCGCCGCACATTGGGCATGGATGGCCGCCCCCAGGGAAAGCACTGTCTCGTCGAAATCGAACAGAGGACTGTGAAGGGGGTGATCGAAACCCATGTCCGGGTTACCCGTCCCCATGAACCAGAAGACGCCCGGAATCCGCTCGTGAAAATAGGCGACATCCTCGCCCCCCATGAACGGCCGCTCGGTACAGATCACCCGGGATGCCCCCACGACCTTTGCAGCCGCCTCCCGAAGAATGGAGACCATGCCGAGGGCGTTGTAAACGGACGGATACTCCATCCTGACATCGAGACGGAAATCCCCGCCGTGCTTTCGGGCGGTCGCTTCGACGGTCTCCCGGAACATGGCAACGACACGATCCCGCTGCTTCGGGCTCAAAGCCCGGATGGTGCCTTCAAGCGTCACGGTGTCCGGGATGATGTTGTTGGCGGTCCCGCCGTGGATCGTCCCGAATGCGAGGATAATCGAATCCAGCGGGTCGGTTCTCCGGGATATGATGGTCTGGGCGGCATTGATACAATCCGCGGCCATGACGATGGGGTCCACCGCCTGATGGGGAAGAGCCACATGCCCGCCCTTTCCGATCACCTCGAGGGTGAACCCCGCCGATGACACCGTGCAATACCCCGGCGTCACCATCACAGACCCCTGGGGGACACCGGGATGGACGTGACAGGTGAAAAGCCCGTCCACCCGGGGGGTGTCGAGAACACCGTCGCGGATCATGGGCAGCGCCCCGCCGGGCAACCGCTCTTCGCTGGGCTGGAAGATGAATTTGACGTTGCCCTCGAGGGTTTCGGCACCACGGCGGAGGAGCGCCGCCGCTCCCAGCAACATGGCGGTATGGCCGTCATGGCCGCAGGCATGGGCTTTGCCGTCGATGCGCGAGCGATGTTCGCCCGCTGTGCGATCCGTCATCGGCAGGGCGTCCATATCCGCTCGAAAGGCGACCGTTCGGGTCTTTCTTTGCCCATACAGCAAGCCCACCACTCCGGTGCCGCCGACCCCTTCCCGAACCGAAAGACCCAACCCCTTCAGATAATCGGCGACAATCCGGGCCGTCCGCGTTTCGGTCATCCCGGTTTCAGGGTGCCGATGGAGATCCCTTCGGATCTCGCCGAGCTCTGCCTGGATAATCTTTGCATCCGTCAAAAACCGATTCATCTCGTCTTCCTTCTCGCGCCGCTGCGGCGGCAAGTCATACCGGATTCAGTATCTCTTCTCAACTTTCGACTCTCACAGGCCGGTGCCGGGAGGATACGGCCCGCGCCCTGCGCGGTTTAGTTCAAGTGCCGCCAAAGCTTGCTCCGGGCGGCCCGGAAAGTCGTCACCGACGCCCCCGCATCCCCGGCTCCGAATACATGATTTTCGCTTGAGCGGCGCAGCCGAGGATGACCATGCCGAAAAACGCCCACGGGGTGATGTGGGGCTCGAGAGCGATGGACTGAATCACCAGAACCGCTCCGAAAACGGAAGACAGAAATATAATGGCCCAATCAAACAGAAAGGCCATGAGAGCGATTCCCACGATCCCTCCAAGGAGGCATATCAGCCAGACGAACTGGGTTTCGTGATAACCGAACACCTTGAGGAAATAGAACGTGACGTAGGCGCCGACCATAAAGCCCGCCACACCGACGGCGATCTTCTTCAGGAGGAAAGCGGACACGGCAAAAAGGAGGCCGATCAATACGGCAATGCCCAGGATGACGTACTCCTCCTGGGGCCCTAAAAACCTTTCGGTATAGGTCAGTCCAGCCATGAGCCCAAGGCTGCCCACGAAGAGCCAGAAAAGCTTTCGTCCGATAAAGAGAATCATAATACCGACGACGGTTCCCGGAATATTGACCATGAGCACTCCCTCTCCCCTGCATTGCGAATGAAGATCCAAAAAGACGCGATCCTGAAAGGTCCGGCCTCACGCCATCGGTTTCCGGCCTTGATTCATTGGACCTGAACGGATATACTGTAACAAATAATTCGCTTGATCTCAACGATCCACTGATGGTTTGCGACGCTGCCCCGAAAAGTGTCGGGGCCGTTCAAGCAAATGATCCGGTCGGGTATGGAGTGACGATATGAACACGATTTTCCGCTTCTTCCGAAGCGGCCTTTCATGCATGATATGGTTTTGGATTCTCGCAGCGGGGGTGATGCCGGCACAAGGTGCGACCCTCCTTTCGGAAGCGGCCTTGCCGCCGGTTCCGCCCGATAATCAGCAGATCACCCTTGAAGCGGCGAACCGGCCTTTGGGAGAAATTCTCGCCGCCATTCAACGCGAATGCAGCGTCGAGGTGACGGGACTCGATGCCCGCCTGGGGGAGTCGATCAGCTTCTCGGCGGCGGACGAGTCCGTGGAGGTCGCCATCAAGCGTCTTCTCCGCAACCTGGATGAAACGAACTACGCGTTTTTCTACAACCAGACCCAGTTGCACCGGGTTTCCGTCGTACCGAAGGCCAGGACGGGCGCCACGCCGCCTCTGGCGGCTGCTGTTCCGGAAATCGGACCCGAAGCCGGCGAAGCGGCGCCGAGTCCTCAGGATGCGTCGGAAAAGGCGGTCCAGGTGAGCAACGTCAACACCGGGACTCAGGCGGAAGACCTCGATCTTCGCGAAGGCGATCTGGTGATCGAATATGACGGCATCCGCATCGAAAACACCCAGCAGTTGGTTTCCATCGTGAAGGAGAAGGCGGATGCGGACACCATTGAAATGGTGGTGGTCCGGGACGGGACCCCGCATCGGATGACACTGAAGGGCGGCCTGATCGGCATCAACGTCAAGACGGTGCCGGTCTCCGGGACAGTGCCGGAGCAGCCCTAGCGGCGGGTCTCTTCAGCGGACGACGATCCTAATCGGTGAATCCGGGCGGAAGGCCGTCCGAAGCATCCCCTTTGACGGTCGGCGTCCTTTCCGGCGTCCGATGCCGGCCAATAGCGAGATCGAGCCCGGCCGCGCGTCCCCGTTCACGGAAGGATCCCACTGAAAGACGCATCGCCTCCATGGGTTCGACGATGACGGCAGGCCTGGCCTGAACGGGGCAGTAATGTTCGCAGAACCCGCATCCGCTGCACCGGGATTCATCCACAAAGGGCACGGAAACCGATGCCTCGGGAACCGTTCTGAGGGAGATGGCGTCATAGGGACAGACCTCGTCGCAGACCAGGCATCCACGGTCGAATTCCCATGCCAGACATTTCTGCCGCAGGATCTGGGCCGTACCGATCTTGGCCCAGATTTTCTCCTCCGGCGACAGGGCCCGTATGGCGCCGGTGGGACAGACATGGCCGCAGACGTTGCAGAGGGGTTCGCAGGCGCCCCGGCGAGGCGTGACCCGCGGGGTAAAAAAAGACTCAAGCCCGGCACCCATCCCCATGGGTTGAAGGGTGTTGGTGGGGCAGGCCTTCATGCAGACCCCGCACCGAACGCAGCGGGCAAGAAAATCGTTTTCAGGAACGGCCCCCGGCGGCCGGATCAGGTCTGCGGGATGGATCCGGCCTGGGACAATCTCGTTTCGCCGATATCCCAATCCCGTCAGGACCACCATCGCCGTGCCGACGCCGGCGAGACCCGCCAGCAGCATCTCCCGGCGTTTCGGAAGCGCGGGGGGCGTCGTCGATGCAGGCCCGCCCGCAGCGAAAGAAATCGCCCCGGTCGGGCACATCCGCTCACAGGCACGGCAGGTGATACACGCCATGAACGCCGTCTCGAAGGGGTTCGAAGGAATCGCCGCCATTGGGCAGGCCTTGCGGCACCCGCCACATGCCACGCAGGCGTCGGAGACGTTTCGCCGCATCAGCGGCTTCGCGGAAAAGAGTGCGAAAGCGGCGCCTGCAGGACAGACATACCGGCACCAGAATCTCGGGGCCAGCCACCCTGCGGCAAGGATCCCGCCCACCGTCGTCAGCGTAAACCATTGGAATGCATATCGGGGAATGTCGATCTGCAGATAAGCGAGGCCGCTCAACCCCAGCGCATCGGCTGCAGGGCGTACGAGCGTCAGCGCGGCACTGCAGATCAAGGCGGCCGCCGGATAGATCAGCAGCCCGAAAAAGCGCGTTACGAGGACAATTGGCGAAGCAAGGACGGCCGGCGACACCCCCGCAACAGCGGCGCCGGAGATCGAGAAGAGGAGCAGGTATTTGAGCCGCCCCCAGGCGACAAACCGTTCCGTTTCCCCACCGGGACGGCGTTCCCGGCCGTGACGAATGAGCCCATCCGAGGCATCGATGAGGGCGCCCAGCGGACATACATAGCCGCAGAAAACACGCCCAAGCACCAGAGCCGTCAACAGGAAGGCCGCGGCCGGCCACAGGACGACGATCAGTGTCCGCGCACTCAGACAGCTTGCGAGGGCAACCACGGGGTCCATCCGCAGAAAAGTGTCCACCGGCAGCGGGGAAACCATCGGAAAAGCGGCCAGGGTGATCAGGGCTGCAAACAGGAGAAAGCTGAGCGTTTGCAGGATTCTCTGTAAAGACGGTCTCATGACGATCCATAGGGTTGAAGGCTTGGTAGACTAAAGACTAAAGACTGAAGGCTGAAGGGGGGGATAACCGCTCCGTTCGTCACAGGCGCCCCCCTTCAGTCTTCAGTCTTCAGCCTCTACCCCGCACTATATACGGCCGCAGCCGGGTCGGTCAACAGCCCATTCTGCTTTGGCATCCTTTGGAGACGCCCCTCCACACCCATGGATTCAGGCTTCCGCTTCCGCAACGATCAGGTTTTCCACGTCCATGCGGCCCAGACCCCGTTCATGGGCGATGCGGATATGCTTGACCTGGCGGGGTTCGAACCGGCGGCCGTACCATTCGAACATGCGAACGGTCTGGGCGTCGGCAGCCACCATGTCCGCCGATGCGATCACCGTATCCATTCTGAGCACCTTCCCAGGGCCCGCAGGTCCGTCCGTGGAAAGCACCCGCGTGGCGTCCACCACCACCAGACCGGGTTTCAGAAGGCCGGCCAGGTCGACGATGGATGAGTGGAGATCATGGCGGACATGCATGACCCAGCGATCCCATATCAACCCCATCATGCCCTTCATGGAGAGGCTGACCCCCGCACTGCCGTGGGACTTGGCCACCGGCGCCGCGATGAGAACGTCCGACTCCAGAACATCCCGCACGACATCGGTTTCTTTCATCTCGACCCCGCGGGGAATCGGCACCTTTGCAAAAAATTCGCTGTTGGTCAGACCATAGACCATCTCCTCATCGAAAACGGCACAGGCTTTTTTGATCCCTTCGATACAAAGCTCCTGCTTCCGCAGCGGGTGGTCCAGCACCCTCACCCTCCCGGCGCCGGCCGCCTTACACATGGCCACCAGTTCTCTGACGATTTCGGGATGGGTGTTGGTTCCCCGCTCCGGATCGTGGGCGAAGCTCATATTGGGTTTGATGACCACCTTCTGACCGGGTTTTACAAATTTGTCGATGCCGCCAAGCAGTGCGACGGCTTTTCGGGCGGCCGCTCCCGGGGCACCCCTGGCAACGGCGATATCAGGCGCCCCGGCGCCCGAGATCGATCGGGGAAGAACCATTCCGCCGGCAAGGAGCATGGCGAGGTGGAACTGCTGACGGATGAAGGACCTTCGGTCGATCTTTTCGGATATAAACGTCTGGAAAAACCGGTGTGCATTCATGTCGCCCTCCCTTGCCCGTATCACGTTTTAAAAACGACGGATGTTGGCGGGGCTGTCTGTTTTTTTGTGAAAAGTTTTGACACGATAGGCAATTGCAACTAAATTAATCACGCTGACGACCAAAGACAACCCGCCGTACAAGCGGTCCATTATCAACCCAATCGGAGGACAGAATGACATTGGCGTTTGAGCCCATCTCCCTGGAGAAACAGCAGCCGTACCGTGAACGTCTGAAGAATTCCCTGTGGGAGGCTTCGGATTACAGCTTCATCAACCTGTGGGGGTGGGCGCGGGAATACGGACTTGAGTGGGCATGGGACGACGATCTGGTCTGGATTCGTCAGTCATGGCCCACCGAATTGTTCTGGGCTCCCGTCGGAAAGTGGGAACAGGCGGACTGGGCCGATCGTCTCAGGGATCGATTTTCGGAAAATTCGATCGTCATGCGGGTTCCCGAACCCCTGATCCGGCACTGGAAACACGCTTTGAAGGACCGTATCGCCGTCACGGCCACGGAAGAACACTGGGACTATCTCTATTCGGTTCAGGATCTCATCGAGCTCAAGGGAAATCGATATCACAAGAAGAAAAATCTGCTGAACCAGTTCCTGCGAAAGTACGACCACGCTTATCAGACGCTGACCCCCGATCTCATCCATCACGCCCTGGAGATGCAGGAAGACTGGTGCGTATGGCGGGACTGCGAATCCGACGAGACTCTCGCCTCGGAAAATCGTGCCATTTCGCGCGTTATGGCCTACTGGGACGATCTTGACGGGATTTTCGGCGGCGCCGTTATTGTAGAGGATGAAATGGCCGCCTTCACCGTGGCGGAACAGATGAACGACGAGACCGTTCTGATCCACTTCGAGAAGGGGATTGCCGAGTACAAGGGCATCTACCAGGCCGTCAACCAGATGTTTCTCGCCCACAACCCTCACCTTCAGCGGGTGAACCGTGAACAGGATATGGGTGAGGAAGGACTCAGAAAATCCAAACGGTCCTACCATCCGGTCGATTTCGTGCGAAAATACAAGGTAACCTTCGCTTGAGCCGAGCGGACACCGTGGGGATCCGATCATGCTGATGATACTGTCGCCTGCCAAAACGCTCGATTTCGAAACGCCGCCTGCGGCAGCGGGCCATTCGCTGCCGGCGTTTCTGGATCAGTCGGAAATCCTGATAAAAATCCTCAGGGGTTATACCCCGGAGGGCCTGGCCCAACTGATGGGGATCAGCCCCGGACTGGCAGAGTTGAACCATCGCCGTTTTGCCTGCTGGAGCCGCCCCTTTTCCACCGAAAACGCCAAGCCGGCTGTTCTGGCGTTTAAAGGCGACGTGTACGAGGGACTTCAGGCGGATGATTTTTCGGATACGGCGTTTCAATTTGCACAGAACCACCTCCGGATCCTTTCCGGTCTCTACGGCCTGCTCCGTCCCCTGGATCTCATCCAGGCCTACCGGCTGGAGATGGGAACCCGAGTGCCCACCAAAAGGGGAAAGGATCTCTATCGCTTCTGGGGTAATCGGATCACGGATGCCCTGAACGAGGCTGTCGACGACCACGACGAAAAGATTCTCGTCAACCTGGCATCCAACGAATATTTCAAGGCCGTCGTCCAAAAGGGTTTGTCCGCCGGGATCGTTACACCGGTCTTTATGGATTTCAAGGGCGGGAAATACAAGGTGATCAGCTTCTATGCCAAAAAGGCCCGGGGGATGATGGCGCGGTTCGCTATTCGAAACCGGATCGATAAATCCACTGATCTCAAAACCTTCCGGGTGGCGGGTTATGGGTTCGATCCGGGGCTCTCCTCTGAAGACCGGTGGGTCTTTTCCCGGAAGTCGGTCTGACGGGCATTATCGGCCGAAGCCGGGTGTCAGGCATCAGGGCGCCATTGCTTTTTTGAAACATTTCAGATATAGGATTGGATAATCCGTGGGTTCCGAGCCTGACGAACCCATCATGACAGCGTTTCAGATCCCCGTCAAAACGGCATCTTCCTCCGAGACACCGACACCCAAACCCAAGGAGGCCCGTATGACCCATCAAATCGAAGTCATCGTCAAATGCCCCAATTGCGGAAAAAGCCTGATGAATTCCTCGGTTCAGGTGGACAATCTGCCTTCCATCGAGCTGGAAGCCGTCATCGAGAACAAAAAGGGACGTATCTACCTGAGCCAGATCTATGGCAGTTACAACAAGGTCTTCGAAGGGGTGGACGACATCCCCGACGCTGTGGTGCAATGCGCCTGCCCGTTCTGCCACGACCTTCTCCCCATCGTGAAAACCTGTACCTGCAAGGCCCCCGTGGCCAGTGTGAACCTGGCATTGGGTGGAAGCGTCAATTTCTGTACCCGCAACGGATGTAAAGGACACTCCCTCGAGTTTGAAAATTCGGACGATGCGTTCAAGCTGTTTCTCGACAGGGATGAATCACGCTACCTGTAGCGGCTTTCAATGCCGCGGAGATCGGCAGGAGGAGATTCATGGGACGATCGGTGGATCCACCGCGATCCCGGTGATGACGCCGTGGCACCGACACGCGGTGGACACCAGGAATCGGCCTTCGGCCGCCTCCAGTCTGCTAAGCAGCGCAAAAAGCGCATCCGGCCGATATCCACCGACGCCGGGACACAACTGCCGGCTCCGGATCACCAGGGGGTCGAAATCCTCGAAGCGAATCTCCGCAAGGAGACGAAACATATCGGGCTCCCGGGGTGCGCCGGTGACCGTGCAGATCCCGGCCGGCTCCGGACAGTCGTCCGGACAAAGAAAATCGGCGTGGGTAACGTATATATCACCGCCGGCGCCCCGAACGGGGTTGCGAAGCAGGCTGTTCAATTCCACGGGCAGGGGAATACGGCGTGCGCGATGGGCTAATCTCCCAAGACACCACTCGGATGCCAGGTGAACGGGCACGGCAGGTATGATCCAATCCGGTGGATCTCCCGCTCCGAGATGTTGAAGGATAAAGCGAACCCCGTCCATGTTCTCGAAGGCGCACCGGGGGTGTTCCACCGGAAAAAACCGGTGCTCGTCCGGATCCACCACGACGAACCGCGCGGATGCCTTGATCCGGGACAAACGCTCGAGGGCGATCATACCGAATCGCCCGGCGCCGATAATCCATACGGTTTCCCGAATTCGGGTATTTTCGTTTGTCATTCCGGTGAGTTTCCTTCGGATGCCCGCTGGTTATGTTTCATTTATCAGGAGGATCACGGGTCCTGTCCCTCCATAGACATGATCCCTATTCAAGACGTGTATAGGATATCGAGGCTGTTCCGTCAACAGGAATACCGATGAAATGTCCGTAAATACTGGGGCTGAGGACGCGGATGACATCCAGAACATGAGCGTGAATCCTGAAAACTCAGAACTTTCCACAAAGCTGGAAGCACTCTACCGGTCCATTAACCGACGCAATTTCGTTCATCCCGATCCATTGGAGTTCCTGTACCGATATGAATCCCTCCGCGACCGCGAAATCGTCGGGATCGTCGCCGCGTCCCTTGCCTATGGACGCGTCACCCAGATCCTGAACAGCGTCGGGAAGATCCTCTCGGTTATGGGGCCTTCGCCGGCGACGTTTCTGGAAAAAGCCGACACCGGAACCCTCGACCACCGATTCAGGGGATTCAAACATCGCTTTGCAGGAGGTGCCCATATCCGGGATCTGCTCATGGGTGTCAAGGCGATGATCCGCCATGACGGATCTCTGCGGCAATCCTTCATGAAACATTTTAACGCCTCGGACCCATCCGTGGCTCCTGCGTTGGACGGATTCTGTCGCGAGCTTTGCGCCATGGGGGATCCCGGTCATCTCGTGCCGCTTCCCGGCAGAGGGAGCGCCTGTAAACGCATCAACCTTTTTTTGAGATGGATGGTCCGGACGGATGACGTCGATCCGGGTGGATGGGCAGGAATTCCCCCTTCCAGCCTCATCGTTCCTCTGGATGTCCACATGCACCGCATTGCCCTTCATCTCGGACTCACGCAGCGGAAGTCCTGCAGCATGGCCACCGCTCTGGAGGTTACCGCGGGATTTGCACGGTATGCACCGGCGGATCCGGTTCGCTACGATTTCGCGCTCACCCGATTGGGAATCCGAGACGATTTGTCGATAACGGATTTTGGCCTGTGACGCGGTGAATCCGGTTGGGGGAATCGAGATAAAATCCATTGCATTTCGGGACAAAAGGCGTTATATTAATGATATCTTTTGATAAGATAATACAATCTCCACCGCTCCGGCATGCCGTACATTCGCCATTTGGATTGAAATAAAGCGCAAACAGGCGCAAACACACAGGCGCAAACACACAGACGCGCGACACCTCACGGATCGATTTCAGCTATGGTTCCGGCACCCTGCGCCTCCACGCGATCGTCCCCGCGTCCTTTGAAATCGGTAACGCCGGCACCGAAACAGCGGGCGAACAAAACATGCCGCGACCGACATGATCAAAATGTCTGAAAGCGTTTTATTACCATCATCATAGAACGGCAGCGATACCATAACCCCAACACCAAAGGAGGTTCGTATGTACAACAAGATCCTGGTTCCATTGGATGGGTCCGATCGGGCGGAAGCCATTTTGCCGCATGTCGAAGAGTTGGCGAAACGCTATGATTCCCAGATCATTTTCATGCGTGTCGTGGAGGGTGATTATTTTGTTCCCGGTTACCAGGAGGTTGTCGATATCAGCGGCTACGAGGAGGAATACGCCCGGCGCAAAAAAGAGGTTGAGACCTATCTGGAAGACATCACCCGGCGTTTCACTGAAAAAGGGATCAACAACAAATCCATCATCTCCTACGATTCGGTGGTACAATCCATTCTGAACACGGCGGAGAAGGAGGAAGCAGACCTGATCGCCATCGCCAGCCACGGACGGAGCGGACTGGCCCGAGCCTTTTACGGCAGCGTGGCGTCGGGCGTCCTGAACCGTATCGACCGGCCGTTGCTCATCATCCGGTCGAATTGATCATCATCTCCAGGGAAGTGCATCCGGTGAAATCCGCTGAAGACCGAAGCCGTTGAATCGGGAGTCTACAGGCCGTTGAGCATTTCTTTCGTTGCCAGGGCACCGACAGGGCAAACGGCGGCACAAGCGCCGCAGGATGTGCATTCGGCGTTGAAAACCGTATCATCGCCCTGAAAGCTGACGATCGTATCGAACCCACGCCTGGCGAATGAAATGAGCGGCTGCCCGTGAAGGTTGCGGCAGACATGGATGCACTTCCCGCACAACACACATCGATTGGGGAAATAGACGAGGCTGGGGTGGGTTTCATCCCTTTCCACAGGTTTGAGGTAATTCTCGAGATGCTTCGGCTTCAGGCTGACCTTGAGACGCCGGGCAAGATCCTGAAGCGCGCATTTCCTGTTGGCATGACAGTTTTTGCAATCCACATGATGCACGGAGAGCAGCAGTGCCAGGGCCGATTGCTGCAAGGCTCTCACGGCGGGCGTATCGGTGCGGACGACCATGTCGCTTCGGGTGAGGACCGTACAGGACGT
Source organism: Desulfococcus sp. (assembly GCF_050178255.1). Taxonomy (NCBI): domain Bacteria; kingdom Pseudomonadati; phylum Thermodesulfobacteriota; class Desulfobacteria; order Desulfobacterales; family Desulfococcaceae; genus Desulfococcus; species Desulfococcus sp. The sequence continues at coordinate 26,841 of NZ_JBFXGG010000030.1, forward strand.
AACGGGCTGTTTTTCGCCTTCGATCTCGACAAAACAGAGGCGACAGGCCGCCCAGGGTTCACCCATGCCCTCCATCCAGCAAAGATTTGGAATGTCGATACCGTTTTCCAGGCAGGCCGCCAGAAGGGGCACCCCCTCTTCCACCGAAATTTCTCGATTGTCCACTATAATGTTAACCATGTCCCCATATCCTCAGGGTTCTTGATCATAAGCAAAAAACGCATCCATGGGGTATATCAGCCCTCTTTGGAAGCGTCGGTCGAGGTCTCCGGGTTCTCATCCTCAATCGGATCCCCGCTTTCCCGGGCATCCGGCGTCGGGGGCGTCTCGGGTCTTTGAATGACGGGAGCCAGCGACGGCGGAGAGACCTTTCGCACGGCATCGTATTCAGGCGGACAGGCCACCACGCACTCCCCACATTTGACGCAGAGACTCTGGTCGATCCCTTTCTTTCGGGTGCTGGTGGTAAAAACGGCATCCGTCGGGCAGACGAGGGCACAGGCATCGCATCCCCGGGCGCAGGCATCCAGATCGATATAGAAGGCCGTGAGCGGTCTGCACATCATTCCCGGGCATCGCCCCTCTTTCAGGTGGGCCTCGTATTCGTCCCGAAAGTATTTCAAGGAGGTCAGCACTGGATTGGGCGCGGTCTTTCCCAGACCGCAGAGCGACCCGGCCTTGACATCCCCGGCAAGCGACGCCAACAAATCCAGGTCGCCCTCGTGCGCCGTACCGCAGGTGAGTCGGTCGAGAATGCTCAGCAGATGCCGGGTGCCGATGCGGCAAAAGGTGCATTTACCGCAGGATTCCTTCTGGGTGAAATCCAGAAAATACCGTGAAACATTCACGACGCAGGTATCCTCATTCATGACCACCATTCCGCCCGAACCCATCATGGCGCCGGCCCCGGTGAGCGAATCGAAATCAATGGGCGTGTCCAGAAACGACTCCGGCAGGCAACCGCCGGAGGGTCCGCCGATCTGCACCGCCTTAAACCCCTTGTGGTTGGGGATGCCGCCGCAGATGTCAAAAATGAGGGTTCGCAGGGTTACCCCCATGGGAATCTCGACCAGCCCCGGATGCACCACATCGCCAACGACGGAAAAAACCGCCGTTCCAGGGCTGCCTTCGGTGCCGATGCCTCTGAACCAGGCAGCGCCCTGAGTCACGATGGGCGGCACCAGGGCGAGAGTCTTGACATTGTTGATGACGGTCGGACGACCGTACAAGCCGCTTTTCACCGGATACGGCGGCCGATGTCTGGGCATGCCGCGATAGCCCTCGATGGATTGAATCAAACCCGTCTCCTCGCCGCAGACAAACGCCCCCGATCCCTCGAAGATGTCGATTTCGAGGTTGAATTCGCTGCCCAGAATTCCTTCTCCCAGGAGATTGAGTTCATGAGCCTGGCGAATCGCCCGGGCAAGGGTTTTCACCGCCAGGGGATATTCGGCACGAACATAGATGATAGCCGCATCGGCACCCACCGCCAATGCGCAGATCATCATCCCTTCCAGGACCTGATGGGGGTTGCTTTCGAGGAGGGTTCGGTCCATATAGGCGCCGGGATCCCCTTCGTCCGCATTGCAGATGACGATCTTGTTTTCATGCTCGACCCGAAACGCCATTTCCCACTTGACGCCTGTCGGAAAGCCGGCGCCGCCGCGTCCTCGAAGTCCGGACTGTTTGATCATGTCGACAATCTCTTCGGGCGGCATCTGAAGCGCTCGGAACAGGGCGGCGTATCCGTCGGCTGCAATGTACTCGTAGATGTCGTCGGGATCGATTTTCCCGCATTTATCCATGACAACCCGTTTTTCCATGCTGAACCGGGAAAAATCCATGACCGACGGGATCATGTCGTTCACCTCGGTGGCACCATAAACATGCTCGAATCGCGGGTCTCCGCCCTCGATGTACATTTTCGTCAGCATCTTTGCCTTGCCCGGGGTCACCTCATGGTAAAAAATGGGGGGAAACCCGGCATCCGGATGTTCGATGATGACCACCGGCTCGGCGTAACAATGCCCCAGACAGCCTACGGTGTGTACATGCGCCTCGATATTCCGTTCCTTGAGGGTCTCTTCGAAGGCGGCCTTGGTTTCGAGGGCGCCGGCGGCGATACCGCAGGTAGCCATGCCGATATGGATCTTCGGTGCCGCCGACAGACGAAACAGATCCTGCCGTCGAACGGCTTCCCGGCGGAGCGCGTCAAATTTCGTCTTGATAGTCTCTTTAATTTCCGGATTCATGTTTGTTTCTCTCCGCGATCTCTTTTTGGATCTGAATTCGCGAAAACAGACCCTCGACCTTGCTGGGGGCCATATGGGCATGGACATCATCTCCGATCAAGGCTACGGGTGCAAGAGCACAGCAACCGACACACGCAACGCGTTCGATGCTGAATTCCCGGTCTTCGGTGGTTTCCCCTTCCTTGATGCCCAGCCGCCGCTCGAAATTTTCGAGGATGATGTCGCCGCCCTTGACATGGCATGCGGTTCCCATGCAAACCTTTACGGGGTATTTCCCCGGCGGATTGAATCGAAACTGATTGTAAAAGGTGGCGACGCCGAAAACCTCGGATGGCGGAATCTCGAGATATTCGGCAACGATTTCGATGGCTGCGGGTGGGAGGTAGGCCAGCTTGGCCTGCATCAGTTGCAGCATGGGGATGAGATTTCCCCGTTGCTTTGTATAGTCCCGGGCGATCCGTGCGCGCAATTCCGCAATCAGGGTCGCTTCCTTTGCAAGAATCTCGTCTTCCATTGACAACTCCTCATCCATCGAGATCCCCGATCAGATCTTCTCCATGGCCCCGTAGGCCGCCTGAATTCGCTCCAACAGGATATGACAGAATTTTTCCATGATATTGAAACCAAAGGCCACGTTTTCCGTCATTATCCCTCTCAATTCCGATCCCTTGAGCACCAGGATTCCAGTCGCCTCCCGGCAGGTGGCCGTGGACATCATCACATGGGTTTCGTTCAGCAAAGTCGACCAGCAGCCCAGGACCCGGCCTTTTCCCAGGCTCTCAATCGTGATCCGACCCTTCCGGCTTCCCAGGTCCAGGGACCGTTCCAGAAACACGAGGCCGTCCAGGATAACGTAAAGATTCTCACCGGAATCCCCCTGCTCGAAAATCGTCTCTCCGGCGGCATACGGTTTGAACCGGCAAATGCCTGCAATTCTCTGGATATCCGCCCTGTTCAATCCATCAAAAAACTCACATTTCTCCAACGCGTCGACAATCATCGATTTTTCCATGGGTATTTCCCTTTACTCAACGTTCGACTTTGATAGGCCGTATCTTTACGATCACGCTCATGAAAGTCGAAAGTTGAGCCCTTTATAGATGCATTCGCGAAGCACACGATCGTTTTCAGAAACGAACCATATTTCATATCGAAAGAGATGTCAAATGCCGTGACACGCCCCTTTCCGGTCGATCTCACGAAAGTTATAAGTTACGCCTTGATGATTTCCGGAAACAGGCGTATGTTAGTCTCACCCTCAGTTTTTGGCCGATCGAGGAAAGTTGCAGGAAAAGATACCCGGAACACAACCAAAGGAGGCCGAGATGACCGTCAAAGTTCTCATCAAACGCGTTGTTCCCAGGGATAAGGCAAAAGAGATGATACCGCTTTTCAGGCAAATGCGGCAGCTGGCCACCCAGCAGCCGGGTTATATCTCTGGAGAAACCTTGAAAAGCATGGACCGCCTGGACGTGTTCCTGGTGATCAGCACGTGGCAGTCCGCCGAGGATTGGGAGAAATGGCTGTTAAGCAAGACGCGACAGGATGTTCAGGCCAAAATCGATGCCCTGCTCGGTGGGAAAACGGAATACGAACTCTTCCAATACGGCGTTACCGATTGACCCGAAGGTGCAGGCTGAAGACTATAGGCTGAAGGCTGAAGGCTGAAGGCTGAAGGGGTGCCTGTGCGACGGATGGGGCGATGATGCCCCTTCAGCCTTCAGTCTTCAGCCTTTCAGTCTTTCAGCCTGCACCTCTACCGTATGACAAGCACCGGACAGGGGGTGGTATGAAGCACGCGATGGGTCACGCTGCCCAGGAACAGCCCTTGAAAATCAGTGCACCCCCGGGATCCCATGATGATCATATCGCACGCTTCGATGTCGGCCGCCTCGGTGATCTTCTCCCACGGTGCACCCTCCAGAACGCGTTCCTTGAATCCGACTCCCGCTTTTCCGAGCACCTCCCGGCAGGGATCGATAATCCGGTCGGCGTCCTCCTGAATCCTGTTGATCGCCTCCTGGAGATAGGGTTCCCCTAACAGCCTGGGAAAGGGTTTGTGGCAATGAACCAGGAGCACCTCGGCGTCTCCGACCAGTTTAACCAGCTCGATCGCGTATTCAAGCGCCCTTCCGGCACTCTCCGACCCGTCAACAGGCACCAGAATTTTCTTGAGCTTCATGCAGGGCCTCCTTTGGCAGCGGTTCATGAAACGGCATCCGAAGACGCGTAGCGGCGTTAAATGGAATACTGCCGTTCGTCCGAAATGTCGTTGTTTATTATTGACACCTTAAAATGCTATCGTTTATCATTATCAATTTACAACTTCGGTTTGGATTCGGTGGGGTTCCGTTGCCGTGAGCGTTCCGCCGACAACGCCTGCGCCCGATTGAAGCAACGAATCGATGGACGAAACCGTCTGAAAACCGACGTTGTACAAATGCATCATCATTCATTATCAGGAGAATATCATGATTGGGAAAAAAAGTGACTATAAAGAGAAAACAGATCGCCTGACGGCGGTTTTCGAAACGAACATGGGCGATTTCGAGATTGAACTGTTTGCCGGGGAGTGCCCGGAAACCGTATGGAATTTCGTCAATCTCGCCGAAGGACGACAGGATACCCAACGGGGCGGTAATTTTTACGACGGCCTCTCCTTTCACCGTGTTATCGAAGGCTTTATGATCCAGGGCGGCTGCCCTTTCGGCATGGGCAACGGCGGTCCCGGGTACCAGTTCAAGGACGAGTTCAGGCCCGGGCTCAAACATGACGGTCCCGGCGTCCTGTCCATGGCAAACGCCGGCCCGGGAACCAATGGGAGCCAGTTTTTCATCACCCTGGACGCCACGCCGCATCTTGACGGCCGTCATACGGTTTTCGGCAAGGTAACGAGCGGCCTCGACGTTGTTCAGAATATCGGACGGGTAAAAACCAATCACATGGACAAGCCCCTCGAGGCCGTCGTCATGAAAAAGGTCACCATCCGGAGATAATGTCGGAACAGGATCCTTTTCCGGGTCCTCTTCTTTTTGCCCGCTCAACTTTCGACTTGCATAGGCCGGTGCCGGTCACCATCATGAAAGTCGACAGTTGAGTACCCATATTTACATCCGCAAGTGCGTTTCTGCAGCCGCGCCACAAAAGGAGTCGTCTTATGGTAGCTTTCAAATTTCAGGAGATGTTTCCTCTAGGAGAGGATCCAACGGAATACCGCCTGTTGACCCGGGACCATATCAGCGTGAAGTCCTTCGAAGGCAAGCCCATGCTCATTGTCGAACCCGAAGGGTTGACCTTGCTGGCAGAACAGGCCTTCAGGGATGTTTCCCACCTCTTGCGACCGAGCCACCTCGAACAAGTAGCCGCCATCCTGGACGACCCCGAGGCCTCGAAAAACGACCGGTTTGTTGCGCTGGAAATGCTGAAAAACGCCGTCATATCGGCCGAGATGGCTTTTCCCCTCTGTCAGGATACCGGCACCGCCGTCATCATGGGCAAGAAAGGCCAGCAGGTCTGGACCGACTTCAACGAAGAGGAAGCCCTCAGCCGGGGCGTTTTCAACACCTACACCCAAACAAGCCTGAGATACTCTCAGAATGCCCCCCTCGACATGTACACCGAAAAGAACACCGGTTGCAATCTCCCGGCCCAGATCGACATTCACGCCGTCAAGGGAGATGCCTACAAGTTCCTGTTCATTGCCAAGGGCGGCGGTTCGGCCAACAAAACCTATCTTTATCAGGAGACCAAGGCCGTACTCCATCCCGACACCCTGTCGGCGTATCTCACGGCCAAAATGAAGACCCTCGGCACCGCAGCCTGCCCGCCGTACCACCTCGCCTTCGTGATCGGTGGAACCTCGGCCGAACTCAACCTCAAAACGGTCAAGCTGGCCAGCGCCAAATACCTGGACGAACTGCCGACCCAGGGCAATGAAGGCGGGCAAGCCTTCCGGGATCTCGAGCTCGAGGAACGCCTCCTCGAGGCCGCTCAGGCGCTGGGGCTTGGCGCGCAGTTCGGCGGCAAGCATTTCTGCCTGGATGTTCGCGTCGTTCGGCTTCCGAGACACGGCGCGTCCTGCCCTATCGGCATGGGCGTCAGCTGCAGCGCAGACCGCAACATCCGGGGCAAAATCACCCGGGACGGTATTTTTCTGGAAAAACTGGAAACGCATCCGGCCCGGTTCCTCCCCGAGATCACCCACGAGGCGTCGGATGCGGTTCGCATCGACCTGAACCAGCCCATGGACGAGATCCGCGCCGTTCTCAGCCGGCATCCCGTATCCACCCCCTTGCTCCTTACCGGGAAAATCGTCGTTGCCCGGGATATCGCCCACGCCAAACTCAAGGAACGCATCGACAGGGGTGAAGATCTGCCCCAGTACATCAGGGATCACATCATCTATTACGCCGGACCGGCCAAGACTCCGGACGGGTATGCCTCCGGATCCTTCGGACCGACGACGGCCGCACGAATGGATCCATATGTCCCCATTTTTCAGGAACGGGGCGGATCGATGGTCATGCTGGCCAAGGGGAACCGCTCCCGGGTCGTAACCGAATCCTGCAAGAAATACGGCGGGTTTTATCTCGGCTCCATCGGCGGCCCGGCAGCCCGCCTGGGCAAGGAATGCATCACCCATGTGGAACTCATCGAATATCCCGAGTTGGGCATGGAGGCGATATACATGATCACCGTCAAGGACTTCCCCGCATTCATTCTCGTGGACGACAAGGGTAACGATTTCTTTGACGGCCTTCTGTAATAATGTTACTCACCGTTCCCGCGTTTGCCGCGGGAACGGGCGCCTTTTCACCCGTCCCTTTCAATATCTGATTTGCCCGAAAGGCCGGCATTACCGCTGGCACCTGCCATCAGGCCGGTGATCGCCTTCGCCGGGTGAAAAAAACCCACAGGCTTGTCGAAGCAGTGATTGGATAACAAGGTTATCAATATAACATTTTAATTTCTCTTTATTTATTTTGATTAACATGCACTTTTCCAGCTTATCAGTAAACTTTTTTCTTTACAATTCCATTGTATTGGAATAACTATTTGATTTCAGTTCATTCGACCCTTTCGCGCAAGTACGTTCTGTTTTTGCAACAGATTGACCATACATAACGAAGGAGAAAATTCTGCTATGGCAAAAGTAATGAAAACCGTCGACGGCAACACCGCTGCCGCTCACGTGGCCTACGCCATGAGCGACGTCGCCACCATTTATCCCATTACGCCATCATCTCCCATTGGAGAGATCGCCGACGAATGGGCCGCCGGGGGACGAAAAAACATCTTCGGGCAGCCGCTTCTGGTTCGCCAGCTCCAATCCGAGGCAGGGGCGGCGGCATCGGTGCACGGTTCTCTGGCCGGAGGGGCATTGACCTCCACATTCACCGCTTCCCAGGGGCTTCTCCTGATGATCCCCAACATGTACAAGATGTCTGGAGAACTGCTTCCCGGTGTTCTTCACGTGACCGCTCGCGCCATTGCCGGACACGCCCTGTCCATTTTCGGCGACCACCAGGACGTCATGGCGGTCCGCCAGACCGGATTCGGCCTGCTCGCCTCGGCTTCGGTTCAGGAGGTGATGGATCTCGGACTGGTGGCCCATCTCTCCGCCATCAGGGCCAGTGTTCCCTTCGTCCATTTCTTCGACGGCTTTCGAACCTCCCATGAGATCCAGAAGATCGAAACCATCGACTACGCCGATATGGCCGACCTGGTCGACTGGGAAGCCATTGCGAGATTCCGGGCACGCGCGGCCAATCCGGAACGCCCGGAACTCCGGGGCACGGCCCAGAACCCCGACGTCTACTACCAGGGCGTTGAAACACGAAACGCCTATTACGACAAGACGCCCGGCATCGTCTCCGACTACATGAAAAAGGTCAGCGCCTTGACCGGCCGGAACTATCGTCCCTTCGATTACGTCGGGGATCCTGAAGCCGATCGTGTGGTCATCTCCATGGGGTCTTCCTGCGAGACCTTCGAGGAAGTGGTCAACTATCTAGTCGATCGCGGCGAGAGTGTGGGCCTGGTCAAGGTCCGCCTTTACCGCCCCTTTGCGCCGGAATACCTGTTTGCGGCGATCCCGGCGACGGCTGCCCGCATCGCCGTCATGGACCGGACCAAAGAGCCCGGCGCCAAGGGGGATCCGCTCTACAAGGATGTCTGCACCGCCTTCCTGGAAAAGGGCGAGATGCCCGCCATCGTCAACGGCCGCTACGGTCTGGGATCCAAGGAATTCAACCCGGGCATGGCCAAGGCCGTATTCGACAACCTGAAAGCCGCGGGCCCCAAGAACTACTTCAACGTGGGCATCGAGGACGACGTCACCCACACCTCCCTCGATTACGACGAAAACTTCGACGTCGCGCCCGAGGGGACGGTTCAGTGTAAATTCTGGGGGCTGGGTGCGGACGGTACCGTTGGGGCCAACAAGAGCGCCATCAAGATCATCGGCGACAACACCGACATGTATGCGCAGGCCTACTTCGCTTACGACTCCAAGAAATCCGGCGGGGTCACCATGTCTCATCTTCGTTTCGGGAAAACGCCGATCCAGTCCACCTACCTGATTCGCTCCGCCGACTATATCGCCTGCCACAAATCGAACTACGTCGACATCTACGACGTCCTGGACGGCATCAAGGGCGGCGGCACCTTCCTGCTCAACTCCAATTGGCGCCTGGAAGAGATGGAGGCCAAACTGCCTGCCGCCATGAAACGGACCATCGCCCGGAAGAAACTGAAATTCTACAACATCGATGCGGTCTCCATCGCCGGTGAGGTGGGGCTGGGCGGACGAATCAACATGATCATGCAGACGGCTTTCTTCAAGCTGGCCAATGTCATCCCCGTGGATGACGCCATCGGCTACCTGAAGGATCAGATCCGGAAAATGTTCGGCAAGAAAGGCGACAAAATCGTCAACATGAACATCTCCGCCGTCGACAAAACCCTCGACAAACTCGTCCAGATCGACTACCCCGAGACATGGGCCACGGCTGCTGACGGCCCCGCCGTCAAACGGGACGAGCCGCCGTTCATCACCAATGTCCTCCGTCCCATGGTTTCCCAGATGGGCGACCGCCTGCCGGTCAGCGCCTTCAATCCCGACGGGATCTTCCCGGTGGCCACGTCCAAATACGAAAAACGCGGTGTAGCCATCAACGTTCCCCAGTGGCTTCCGGAAAACTGCATCCAGTGCAACCAGTGCGCCATGGTCTGCCCCCACGCGGCCATCCGCCCGTTCCTCGTCACCGAAGCGGAGGCGAAAAACGCTCCGGAAGATTTTGCCGTTCTGGAGGCCAAGGGCAAGGACCTCAAGGGATACAATTTCAGGATCCAGGTCTACAGCCAGGACTGCATGGGCTGCGGCAACTGCGCGGACATCTGTCCCGCCAAGACCAAGGCTCTCGTCATGAAACCCATCGAGACCCAGCTGGATACCCAGGTGCCCAACCTGGCCTACGCGGAAAGCCTTCCGATCCGGGACGATCTCATGCCCCGAACCTCCCTCAAGGGAAGCCAGTTCCAGCAGCCGCTTCTCGAGTTCTCGGGCGCCTGCGCCGGCTGCGGCGAAACGCCCTATGCCAAGCTGATCACACAGCTCTTTGGAGAACGAATGGTCATCGGCAACGCCACCGGATGCACCTCCATCTGGGGAGGCTCGGCGCCGGCCATTCCCTATTGCGTCAACAAGGACGGATTTGGTCCCGCCTGGGGCAACTCTCTGTTCGAAGACCCGGCCGAGTTTACTTACGGCATCTTCCTGGCACAGCTTCAGCAGCGCCGGAAGCTGGCGGAACTCGTTACCCAGGCACTCGACACCGATATCCCCCAGGAACTCAAGGATGCTCTCCAGGGATGGCTCGAGAACGCCAGGGATGCCGCCGGCTCCAAAAAATACGGCGACCGGCTGAAGGCCATGCTGCCGACTTATGAAGGCAACGCTCTGCTCGCCGACATCCTGAGCTATCAGAAGCTCTTCACCAAAAAATCCTACTGGGTCTTTCTGGGTGACGGCGCGGCTTACGACATCGCCTACGGCGGATTGGATCACATCATGGCGTCGGGAGAAGACATCAACATCATGGTCTACGACACCGAAGTCTACTCCAACACCGGCGGTCAGTCCTCCAAAGCGACACCCATCGGTTCCATAGCCAAGTTCGCGGCGTCAGGCAAGAAGACCATCAAAAAGAACATGGGGGCCATGGCCATGACCTACGGGTATGTCTATGTGGCCAATATCTCCATGGGCGCCAACAAGAACCAGGCATTGAAAGCCCTTGTGGAAGCCGAGGCTTACGACGGACCGTCCCTGATCATGGCTTATGCGCCCTGTATCAACCACGGCATCAAGAAGGGAATGGGCAAGACCCAGGAGGAGATGAAGCTGGCGGTGGATTCGGGATACTGGCCGCTCTATCGGTTCAACCCGGACCTCAAAAAGGAAGGCAAGAATCCCTTTGTTCTCGAATCCAAGGCCCCGGACGGCAGTCTCCAGACGTTCCTTTCCGGAGAGGTCCGTTACGCCGCTCTCGAGAAACTCTTCCCGGAAGAGTCCAGAAAGCTGAGGGCCGCTATCGAAACACAGTATATGGAACGGTACCTGCAACTCAAGCAGCTTTCGGAAATGCAGCCGCCCGAGCTTCCCAAGCCCGAAGTTGAAATAGGGGCGGCAGGATCGACGGACGCCTGCGTGCTTTCCGAAACCCCGGAACACGGCGGCAGGCCCGGCACCGGCGAAGCGTGTGACGACGGTCGCGCCGGCGGCAACTAA